>DATLHT010000217.1:0-3184 GCA_035539795.1 Burkholderiaceae bacterium | reverse complement strand
CGCTTGCGCACGATGCCGTTGACCTGCGGCCGCACCTCGGAGACGCGGTAGGCGGCCGTGCGGCCCGCGAGCTCGGTGTGCACGGCCACGTCGCTGGCGTGCAGCGCCACCACGCCGACTTCGGGCGGCGCGTCATCGGTGGTGGAGGCCTGCTTGGCGCCGCATGCAGCGAGCGCGAGCAGGGACATCGGAAGCAGGAGCTTGAAAAGCGGGGTCATGGCCATCGGGAATCGCTGTGCGGCGTGCGCAGGGATCACCCGGCTCGTTACATTTGCACTCAAATGGTGCATTCTGCCTTCGATGTTGCATTGCAACCTGAAGGAATCCTGTGTTTGCCGTAGGTGAAATCGGCGTCGGCCGCTGCGGGTGACCGCTTCCGATCAGCGGTATTCGTCAATCCCTGCAATGTGCAATAGCCGATTACTGGTCTCCCCCAATCCGCGGATTCGAAGGGCAGCATTCTGGGCTTCTGCTCATGGATGAGCCGGGCCAGCATTCAATGCGGTTGGCTAGTCAGCGTGCGCTGCTCCAGCGGCTGATCGCGCAGCGTGGCCTTCAGGCCATCGTTGCGGCATCACTCGATGAGAACGAATCAGTATCCAAGGAAGTGACCACTGGACTGCAGTTCCAGCTCATCCAATGGGAAGGCAAGGTCATCCAGCCCCTGGTCCCATGAGCGGAACGATCTGTCAAAGCGACTTAGCCGCGTGGGTTCTTGCCCTCAGCACGCCGCCGTGCACCGCTCGTGCTTGGGCCGTCGCGCATCGGCCGTCAATGCCTGCTTCAGCGCTGTCTCGAATGCACTCAGCTTGTTCGGCCGTGCTTCGCGCCGGTACTTCGGCGCCTCGGCTACCGGTGCGCGCAGCCACTTCGACACCGTGTTGCGCGACAGCCCTGTCATGCGCGTTATCTCGCGCTCCGACAGCTTGTCCCTCACGTGCTCAGCCCAGTGGGAGCCGGCGGCCATCAGGCGCTTCCATCGCGAGCGACACAACCAGCATCATCCATCGAACGCTTGCAGTAGAGTCGAACAAAATCCGCGACGGCTCTGGGTGCAAATTGCGGAAGCGCTGGAGACCCTCCTACGCTTGGCGCCGCCTCGCGCTTCTGCTCAGGCCGAATGCCCGCGCCAACGGACTAACCATGCTTCTATACGTGTTCGATCTTGCTGGCATTGCCGTGTTTGCAGTCAGTGGTGTGCTCGCAGCGGGTCACGCGGGTCTCGATTGGCTGGGTGTAGTGGTGATTGCCTCCGTCACGGCGGTGGGCGGCGGTACGCTGCGCGACCTGCTGCTCGACCGTCATCCGGTGTTCTGGATTCGCGAAGTCCGCTACGTATACGTGATCCTGATCGCAACCACGGCTGCCATCGCGTGGGTGCATTTCTTCCCGATACCCGAACATTCGCTCGCGTTGGCCGACGCGCTCGGGTTGGGGCTCTTTGCCATCACCGGCGCGCAGATCGCCGAAGAGCGGCGCCTGCCGGTGGTCGTCGTGATCCTGATCGGCACCATGACCGGCGCGGCTGGCGGCCTGTTGCGCGACGTATTCACCGCCCGTATCCCGCTCCTGTTGAGCAGCGGCATCTATGGTTCTGCCGCCATCGCGGGCATTGCAGCCTACCTGCTTCTGCAGGCGGCCGGATTGTCGCGCCGCTGGGCCTTTCACGCGGGCGTGCTGTTAGTTGTGACTCTCCGGCTCGGCGGAATCTATGAGGGCTGGCACCTGCCGGTGCTGCGACTTCTCCCCTAGAACGCCCATCCGCCCTGAATTTACCTGCCCGAGCAGACGGTATTTGCAAAGCTGCTCGTGGCGTTGCCCGTGGTGTTGGTGTTTGCTGCCGTCACGCATTGCTCATGCGTCGGGCGAACCAGCTCGGTCTGATTTCGTTGCTGCTCGGCCAGTCTTCGTTGCTGCTCCTCGGCTTGCCATTGCCGCTCCCGATTCGCTGCAGCCCTCTGTCGATTCTGGTCCGCTTGCATCATGCAATTGGCGAACCCGTCGCTGCCTTCGGCGAAGCCGTAGCCAGCGCACGTCCTTTTATCGGCAGCGGCAATTTCTGCCGGCGATACGCATGCTGACGTCATCACTGCCGAGACGAGCAAGACAATGAATGTATTGGTGCTACACCGAAAACTTTTCATGGCAGTAGAGTCCTTGAAATGGAGACTGCCTATTGTGCATAGGCTGCAATCTTCGAGTGGGATTCTGTAGATAGGCGTCGCTCAGAGCGTTCAAAGAGTCCGCGTACTTAGCTTACTTCCGAGCACTGAAATTCGAGATATGCACCTCGCTGCCAGCGATGTGGCAGCAGTTCAATGATGCGATTGGCCGGATGCGTGGGCTGTCGCTCGAGGACGTCTTTGAGGTACGCGTGCGGCTGGTGGCCGTTCAGGCGCGCCGATTGCACCAGGCTCATGAAGGCCGCGGCACGCTTGCTCGGTGCCCGAGCGCATGTCCAGCGGTTCAACAGCCAGCCAGACGGCTTCGACCTTGATCACCGCAGCAGTTCTCGCAGCCAGGCGCCGCGACGCACCTCCACGCAGATGTCTCCGGATGAAGTAGCCGGCCAGACTGCTCTGGAGAGGTGAACCGGCACAAGTTCAGCAGCCGCAGGAACCGAGGCAGCGCTGGGAAAGACCTTCGGAGCATCTATTGGCGAAGATCTGCACGGCTGCACCCCAGTGTCACGCACCCAGCGACGCAACAGGTTCGCATTGATACCGAGAGACATTGCCACAGCCGCCATAGACATGCCGGGCTGCGCAGCCAACGCAACGGCGTTGGCCTTGAACTCGTCGCTGTGCAGGCGGCGCCGCCGCCGGTCGCTTGTGTGCTGAGGAGAGATGGTGTTCACGTGTCCACCAAGTATTAGTGGACACGAGCATCCTTTGCTCCTAACGCGGATTCAAGATGGGTTCACGGGACGCTTACCGGAGACTGGGGCGAAGGCCGCACCTTGATGCAGGGCCTGGCCAACCGGCGTGCGGACGAGACGCGCTACTGCGTCGGGGGCCTCACGTGAAGCTACTTGCTCGATATGCAGACCTTCAGGAGGAAGCTCGCAGCATCGTCACGCGCCGGGACAGCGAAGTAAAGGCGTTGAAGGCGCAGGTGGAGGCGGAGAGGGCGCTGCTGGAGGAGTAGGATCGATTCCAAATTTTTCAATTGAAATTGATCATGG
>DATLHT010000216.1:0-2167 GCA_035539795.1 Burkholderiaceae bacterium | reverse complement strand
CTTGGTGCTTGTTTGAGCGTCTTCATGATGTGCGTCGCGACGGCTTTCGCCAGCAGCGGGGGCACAGCATTGCCAATCTGCCGGAATGCCGGATTCATCGTCCCGGAGAAGGCAAAGCCATCTGGGAACGATTGGAGACGTGCAGCCTCGCGGACAGAGATTGTGCGAGCCTGGCGGCTGTCGTAATGAATATGGCTGTAGCTGTCTTTGCCAAGGTGAGCCATCAGCGTACGCGCCGGCTGGTCCGCCCACATCTTGCGCCACTTGTTCGGAAATTTGCCCACGTCGTAGGGCGGAACAATCGAGGCTTTGATGTCGTCGAATTGCTTCGAGCCGGGCTTCACCTTGACTCCCTGCTTTGCCAGAGCGGCCAAGTGCTGCTCAAACATCTTCATTGCGTGCTGGTGCGCCTGGGGGTACTGGTCGCCGGGGTTCATGCGAGCGAACAGGGCGTAGTCACGCGGAAGGCAACGTATGACGTGGTCCATCAGGGCCTCCGGTGCCTCGAAGCCTGGCCAAGTGCGCATCAGCTTGGAATACGACGTGTGCGGCTCCTTGCCGTAAGGCATCGGCACATCGAATCGGCGCGCGCCACGACGCAGCTCTCCGCTTTTCAACAGCTTTCGTGCATCAATGGCCGGCAGATCGCCCAGCGCATCTTCGGCGGTCACTGCGGGCGGCAAGGATCGCGACGCCTTGGGGGCCGGCACGTAGTGGTGTGCATCGTCGGCAATTTCGTTGTCGAGAAACTTGAGGGCGACCGAGCGGGTGCCCTCGTAACCTGGGGGCAAATCAATCCAGTGCGAAGGCTCAGGGAACGTTACTACGCCTGCAAGCTCCCGGTGATACGCAATCAGAATCATCCGCTCGCGCATTTGCGGGACGCCGTAGAACGCTGCATTCAGCAGGGTGTAGCGACACACGTAGCCCTTGCTCTCCAGCACTTCAGCGATTTCCTCGGCAATGTTCTGCCCGCCATGGTTCAGAACATCGGGGACGTTCTCGACCACCACCGCGAGCGGCGCAGCGGCCTCAACATAACGGAGGTAGTCGATGTAAAGCTGAGCCCTCGGGTCATGCTTGAACGCCTCGGCGTGAGCGTCAACCTCGCGCAATTTTGGTCGCCCGACACGGGCGAAAGCCTGGCATGGCGGACCACCAACCAGCACGTCGAACGCATCCCCCGTTGCACCCAACTTCAGCTCGCGCACAAGGCTATCAGGACTCGTTTTCGTGATGTCTCGGGCCTGCGAATGGGCGTGGTCCCCACCGTGGAAGTTATGGCCATGAGAAGCGGCGGCCTCGGCGTCGAATTCGACGGCGGCCGACAGCGCAAAGCCTGCTGCAGTAAAGCCGAGCGAGATTCCACCGCAGCCAGCGAACAGGTCAAGCACCCGGGGCTTCTCGCCGGCCTGCAGGCGGGAAATCTTCTGGCGGATGGTGCGAAGGTTGGCAGTCACGGAGTCACACCCCTATCTGAGAAAGCTGGTCGGTCATGGTTCGGAGTTGCTTGGGGCTTTGCGATGGCAGGCTCACGACTGGGGCCGAAACAATGGGTATTGCGCTTCCACGTACTTCTCCACCGCATCCCTAACGACCCAAGCCACAGACACCTTCTTCTCCTCGGCAATGCGCTCCAGTTCGGTATAGAGGTCCGCAGGGAACGTCACGGATGCGCGCGTACCTTCCTTGGGAGCTGTGGGCTGTTTCGCTATGGCCGTCATGATGAGAACAGAGTGGCTGCCGAGTGTTTGCACCACTTTACACCACACTGGTGCAAACCACCAGGCCGCCTCTACCACCCAGGCGGTCGGGCTACATCAATGGTTCATAGGCTCAATGCCACCGACCGGACATCGCCAGCTTCGAACAGCTGCATGCAAATACCGCTTGGCGACACACCAAGCCTCAACACTGACGATGCCCGGCATCGTCCCTGGTCGGAATCTTCACAGGATATTACTGTATTTAAATACAGTATTCAACGTTGACCGCAGATGAGACTGGCCAGGGTCGCGCGATCCGATACCGGGACTTCGCTGGAGCGCATTGCGCGCGGCTCAGGCTGACCAAGTTGACCGGGCAAGTCGCACAAAACATTGTCAAGACCCGCCCGCCCTCCACAAGTCCGTCCAGCAACATCACCAGCGGCTCACCACCCCGCCTC
>DATLHT010000215.1:0-2048 GCA_035539795.1 Burkholderiaceae bacterium | reverse complement strand
CATCAACACCGAGCGTACCGCCGCCGGCAGCGGAACTGCTGCGTCTGCTCGAAATCAATCTGACCCTGGGTGCGGCCGGCGCCGGTACGCTCGGTGTTGATGGCTGGACGCGTGACGTGATCTATCTCTTCCATGTGCCGCTGCAGGGCCTGTCGGCGCATCTGTTGTTTGAAGCCTTGAGCGAGGCGACCAGACAGGCACATGCATGGCGCAAGGGCACGCCACCGCTCGCGGCACCCGCGGCTCCTGCCAGCGCCATGGCGCCACCCATGCCCCTGCCCGACACGCTGGCCTGATTTTCCCCAAGGCCACTCAACCATTCAGCGAGAACCCGCCATGCCACACTCTCCGGCCACCGTCGGCACGTCATTCGGCACGTCACGCCTCGCCCCGCCCATGGCAGCTGCGTCCGCCCTCCCAGCGATGCGCAATACTCCGGCAGCGAACCGGCCACGCGACCCGACGAAGACAGAGGATCCGCTGGGCAACACCCTGTTGGGGGCCTACGAGGCAGGTCGCAGTTTTGCCGGCTGGCTACTCGCCCCATGGACAGCGGGCGGGCAATATCTTGTCGCGCTCCTGACCGATGCGCCGGACACCTCGGATGCTGTACCGCATCCGCCTCGCAACACCTCCATGACCACGGCAATGCAGCAGACCCTGGCCCCCGTAATGGCCACAGTGGCACAGGTATGGGAACAATTGCCCAGTGCGGCACGACTCGGCACGATCCTGAAGACGCTTGACCAGTGCCTGCCCGTCGGACTGCCCGTTGCCGAGGCAGCGGGGATCACGGACAATCGGGCACCCGATCCGGACGCATCCACGGATCAACCGATCGTGATCACTCATGAAGCGCTGAGCTATCCGCAAGCGTTCTGGCATCTCTATCAGCAACTGCTCAAAGTGGATGAGGCCGCTGCTGCGCCCGGACAGGCGTCGATTCCAAACGGTGACTGGGGTCAGCGGCTCACTCCGCACGATGAGGATGTCCAGCCCATGCTGCGCGCATATGTGGAACCGCCACCGGCCACCATGCCTGAAATGGCGCATGGCACACGGCCGGAACAGCGTATCGTGCCCCCCGCCGCGACCAGAGCGCTCCCGATCGCATTGCAGCGCGCCCCGCTGGCAACGCATGCTGCGATGTTGGCCCCTGCCCCGGCGGACACGCGCACGCCTCGAGACCCACACGTCGCAGACACCACCGCCCGGACCATCGCACCGCCCGAGCCTGAACCTGCCGCACCTGAACCGGTCACGCCCCTGCCATCGCCGCAGGCAGCAGAGGCCGTCCCCGCGGCGAGGATATCGGCAGCACCCGCCGACCCCATGTACTGTCCGGACCTGCCGGAACGGTTCAGCGCGTTCAAGGTACTGGCCAACGGCGCGTTCACCCAGGGTTTTGCCAAGTCCGGCGGTCACTTGAGCGGCGTGCTGATCGTCATTCAGGTGCCGAGCGAAAACCTCGGGAAACCCGCCAAGGCGAACGACTCGGCAACCCGTGAGATGCAGCGCAGGAAAGCCGCCATCCAACAGCTCGTCGACTTTCTGGTGACGGCCGGCGGCCATCGATACCGGGGGATGGTCGATTTCGTCGACGACGCTGCATACCCGCCGCCGCAGTCTCTGTGCTGGAAGATTCCTGCGCCATACTGCCTGGGCAGCGCCGACGCCCAGCGGGTCATCGACCTGGCCCGGAAGGCGCGGGACGCCAACCTGAAAGCCAAAGCCTTCCTGGAATTCATGCACGACAAGATTGACGCAACACGCTTCGGGCGCGGCAGCGAAACGGATTTTCTGCACAACCAGCAGGCATTCGAACGCGCCCTCGCGCAGGTCGAGGGCCGACGCGATCAAGATAACGAAGCAGAAGAAGAAGCAGAACGGGTGGACATTCCCAAGAAGCTGCGCGCGTCCTACAGAAAGCTGCGCGATGCCACGACGGAGGCCGCCAAAGTCTTTGTCAGCGCGGAAAAGGCGACCCAGCAAAGCCGCGACCAGCTCAGCAAGGCGAAGATCCTGGCACAGCGCGACAAAGAGGGCGG
>DATLHT010000214.1:0-2877 GCA_035539795.1 Burkholderiaceae bacterium | reverse complement strand
GAAAGCGGGCAAGCGCATGCTCAGCTCGATGACACCGACGTTCATGGAGAACGATGACAAGGTGATCGTGCTGGGCACGCCGGGCGGCAGCCGCATCATCACCATGGTGCTGCTGGGTATCCTGGGCTACGACGCTGGCCTGGATGCGCAGCAGGTCGCCGCGCTGCCGCGCTACCACCACCAGTGGCTGCCGGACCTGATCGAAGCGGAAAGCAATGCTTTCGACGCTGGCACCATCAAGCAGCTGCAGGCGATGGGCCACAAGATCGACCTGCCGGGCGAGGTCGCTGCCGGCGGCCGCGGTTCCAGCCACGTGTGGGGCAACCTGCAGACGGTGGAGTGGGACCGCAAGGCCAACAAACTGTTTGGCGGCAGTGACCCGCGCAACCCGGTCGGCAGTGCCCAGGTCGTGCCGGCTCCCTGATCCGGCGGTAGCGCCGGGCCATGCCCGGCGCACGCAGACCCGAGAACCCCGCCCGCAACGGCGGGGTTTTTCATTTTCCCACTAGCGATTATTTAACGAGCGGCCACCGATAATTGCGTCATGAAACTATGGTCGATCCGCGGTAATACCCAACGCCTGGATGGCGGTGCAATGTTCGGCAACGCGCCGCGCGCGTTGTGGGAAAAGTGGGCAGCACCGGATGAGCTCAACCGCATCGAGCTGGCCTGTCGTGCGTTGTTGGCGAGCCCGCTGGAAGGCAAGACGGTGCTGTTCGAAACCGGCATCGGTGCGTTCTTCGAGCCGCGCATGCGCGAGCGCTATGGCGTGCAGGAAAGCCAGCATGTGCTGATCGATTCGCTGCGCGAAGCCGGCTTCGAGCACGAAGACATCGACGTGGTGGTGCTCAGCCATCTGCACTTCGACCATGCCGGCGGCCTGTTGGCCGCGTGGCACGAAGGCCGTGAACCGGAACTGCTGTTCCCCAATGCGACGTACGTGGTCGGTGCGCAGCATTGGCAGCGCGCGCTGCAGCCGCACCCGCGCGATCGCGCCAGCTTCATTCCAGAACTGCCGGGCCTGCTGCAGGCCAGTGGCCGCCTGGAAGTGGTGGACGGCGAGTATTCGAAGGTGCTCGGCCACAGCGTGCGTTTCAGTTACAGCGACGGGCACACGCCGGGGCTGATGCTGGCCGAGATCGTCGGGCAGGCACGCGCAGGCGAGGGGGCGCACGGCGGCGTGGTGTTCTGCGCCGATCTGATTCCGGGTCGCTCGTGGGTGCACGTGCCGATCACCATGGGGTACGACCGCAACGCCGAGCTGCTGATCGACGAGAAGCGACAGTTCCTGGAAGACAAGCTGGCGCGCAACGTGCATCTGTTCTTCACCCATGATCCGCAGGTGGCGCTGGCGCAGGTCGGGCGGGATGAGAAGGGACGTTTCGTGACGCTGCATGAGCAGGGCGAACTGAAGGCGCGCGCGCTGGGGTGAGGTTGGCCGGCAGGGCTGCGCCCTGCACCTGCCGAGGCCGGAGCCGAAGCAACAGCAACAGCAACAGCGGGCTATCCGTGGGGTGGCGGGGCGGTGTCGGATGGCGGGGACGCCGCAAGTACGTCCTTGTAGCAACTGTGTTGCTGGAGGAGCGCCAGCCCTTCCGGTAAACGGGCACGGTAGTGCCGGCCGCTGGCCGGCAGCCTCAGGAGCAACGCCCTCTGGTGCGCTCAGGCGGGGATCGATCCGCCTTGAGCGTCACGCATACGGGCGTTGAGAATCACCAGCATCTTCCGCATCACCGCCACGATGGCCACTTTGCCTTCCTTGCCCCGCGCTCGCAGCGACTGGTAAAAGTCCCGCAGGCGAGGTTCATGCCGCATGGCCGACATGCTGGCCATGTAGAGCACCTGACGGATCTCAGCCCTGCCGCCATGGATGCTTCGTTTGCCACGCATGGTCCCGCTGTCATGGGACATCGGTGCCACACCGACCAGGCTGGCGACGGCCTTGCCACTGATCTTGCCCAGCTCGGGAAGATAGCTGGCCAACACGGCCTGCAGGCCCGGGCCAACACCTTTCATCGACTTCAGGACAGCCAGTTGAGGCTGCTTGGAAACCTGTTCGGAAATCCGCTTTCCCAAACGTTCCACCGTTCTCTGCAAGCAAGTGATGTTGGCCTGAAGCAGTCGGCGTAATTCACGATTACCCACCATTTCCTGCTGCTGCCGCGCGACGGTCAGCGCGTGCATCGCCTGTCGGCGTGCCCGCACGAAGTCACGCATTTCCCGCTGCCAAGGCTCCAGTGGCTGATAGGAACGCAGCTTAACCAGCGCGGCCATCTTGGCCAAGGCATAGGCATCCAAGCGGTCGGTCTTGGCCATGTGGCCAAGCCCCTGGGCCAGTTTCCGCGCCCGCAGGGCATTGGCGCGGACCACCGGATGACCAGCGTTGTGCAGGAAGTCCAGCACAGGCTGTTCGTAGCCACCAGTGGCCTCCAGCACGATCTGGCCGGCTGGGCGTTTCCTTAGCCAGAGATCCAATTCAGCAAAGCCGGAGCGGCTATTGCTGACCTGCAGGGTCTTTCCGTCTGTCGTGCCAACGTCCAGCTGGCGCTTGCTGACATCAATCCCGATCCCGTTCATCACCGGACTCCGTATAGTCTGGAAGGGTCGAGAGCTCCCCCGCTTGCCCAGTCTTATCACTGCGAGTGTCAGCTCCAGCAACTGTTCGGGCGGATCAAGGGAGATTCCGGCGTGGGCGCCAAGCTCCATGGCGATCGTCGAGATCCAGGCTTACACGGCGGCCCACGCCGGCTCTCGACACCTACGTTGCCAGATTCCAATCAGATAAGGCTTGGCCGCGGCATCCATGCCGCGGACACCCCGCAATCCGACACCGACCCGCCTCCGACAATTTCCCGCTGCTGCTGGGCTGCTGTTGGT
>DATLHT010000213.1:0-1767 GCA_035539795.1 Burkholderiaceae bacterium | reverse complement strand
GATCACGGTGTCGCCGGAAGCGGCGTTGGCGAGCGGCGTGAGCGCGGCGTTCTTCCCGCATGGGCTGGGGCATCAGATTGGCCTGCAGGTGCATGACGTGGCGGGCTTTGCCGCCAGTGATCGCGGCGGACGCATCGAGCGTCCGGCGGGCCATCCCTATCTGCGCATGACCCGGGTGCTGGAGCCGGGCATGGTGGTGACGATCGAACCGGGCCTGTACTTCATCGACATGCTGCTGGATGAGGTGAAGAAGAACGGTCATGGCGACAGCGTGGACTGGTCGCGCGTGGATCACTTCCGTCCGTATGGCGGCATTCGTATCGAAGACGAGGTGCTGTGCACTGAAGGTGATGCGGTCAATCTGACCCGGCCGGCGTTTGCGGAAGCCTGAGGACTGGCGGGACTGGTTTGCGTGTGAGTGGGAGCAGGCCACGCGAAACAGGGCTCGGAAACGCTCCCTCAACTGAAACATGGTGGCCTAGTAGCGATCCGATCCCTGTTTCGCGTGGCCTGCTCGCTCTCCCCAAACAATCCGTCGCCTGATCGAAGAGCAAAAAGAACAAAGGCGATCTGTCAGGGCGGGACCGGGCCCCTGGCGACAGCGACTGGAGCCCTTACTCGTATGGTGGCCGGTCGAGGGGATAAAAGTTCCAGGCGCTGTCGCCAGGGGCTCGGTCCCGCCTGCAGCCCATAGCCGATCGGCCCGTGCTTTTCGCACAGCCAGCCTCAGCGACCCGCCGACATCGCCTCTTCAATCTCATCAGCACTGCGCGCCAAGCCATCGGTCAACACACGATGCCCGTCCGCAGTGATCACCACATCGTCTTCCGTACGAATGCCAATGCCACGCCATTTTTCCGAAACACTGGTGTCATCCGCGCTGACATACAGACCCGGCTCGATGGTGAACGCCATGCCTGGTTCAAGCAGGCGCGATTCGCCATCGATGCGGTACTCGCCCACATCGTGCACGTCCAGACCCAGCCAATGCCCGGTCTTGTGCCGGTAGAAACGACGGTAACTGCCTTCAGCGAGGTTCTTCTGCAATGAGCCTTTCAGCAGTCCCAGCTTGAGCAGACCCTCGGTCAGCGTTTCCACCGCGGCCACATGGCCGGCTTCGTACGGCACGCCCGGCTGCGCCTTGGCCAGGGCGGCCTGCTGCGCCTGCCCGACCAGATCATGCAGCGCCCGCTGCGCCGGAGTGAAGCGGCCATTGACCGGGAACGTACGCGTGATGTCGCTGGCATAGCCGCGGTACTCGGCGCCCGCATCGATCAACACCAGATCGCCGCTGCGCGCGGTGGCGGTGTTGGCGCGGTAGTGCAGCACGCAGGCATTGCTGCCGGCGCCAACGATGCTGCCGTAGGCAGGCCAGGCGTCGTTGGCGCGGAATACCCGCTCCACGTCCGCCTGCAGTTCGTATTCACGGATGCCCGGGCGCGCCGCGCGATAGGCAGCCTGGTGCGCCTGCACGCTGATGTCGGCGGCGCGCTGCATCAGTTTCAGTTCGTCCTTGCTCTTGAACAGGCGCAACTCGTGCAGCAGGTGGCCCAGTTCGAGGAATTCGTGCGGCGGCTGCTTGCCCTGGCGCACCTGCGCGCGCACATGCCGGACCCAGCCGATCAGCTTGAGGTCGAAGTCGGCATCGCGGCCGAAGTGGTAGTACACCCGCGAGCGCCCTTCCAGCAGGCCGGGCAGGATTTCGTCGAGATCTTCGATCGGATAGGCGTCGTCCATGCCGTAGTCGGCCACCGCGCCTTCCTGGCC
>DATLHT010000212.1:0-17663 GCA_035539795.1 Burkholderiaceae bacterium | reverse complement strand
AAACTCCATCACGACGGTTGCAGTACAATCCCGCATCGCCTCCACGAGAGCGTGCGCCAGCGTGCATTTCCCCGGCGGGTCCCCTCCTGCCTCGATGCGGCATCCACTGCACTTCTGTCAGTCGGTTTTCGCCTGCACCGGGAGACACGCCCCGGCACCCCCTCTTTGCCCCGGATACGTATCACGCCGATGGCGCCCATGTGCGCTCAGGCTCCAGAGGCTCCCTGGCTGTCATCTTTCCCAATACATCATGTCTCAAACCTCCACTGCCTCTTCTGCCCAACCCGTTGCGTCAGCGCCCGCTAACCGTCCGGCGCGCGTCATCATCGCCAGCCTGGTCGGGACGACAATCGAGTTCTACGACTTCTACGTCTACGCAACCGCCGCCGTGCTGGTCTTCCCGCACCTCTTTTTCCCGCATGGCAACGAGACGACCGCCTTGCTCGCATCGTTCGCCGTATTTGGCGCAGCAATGATTGCGCGCCCGCTCGGCGCGATCTATTTCGGCCACCTGGGCGACAAGGTCGGCCGCAAGACGACACTGGTGGCAGCGTTGCTCACCATGGGCATCGCCACGGTGTTGATCGGCTTCTTGCCGACCTATGAAAGCGTCGGCTGGCTGGCTCCCCTGCTGCTGGTCATCCTTCGCCTGGCGCAAGGCTTTGCGATTGGCGGCGAGTGGTCGGGCGCGGCGTTGGTAGCCACGGAAAACGCCCCCAAGGCCAAGCGCGCGCTATATGGCACGTTCCCGCAACTGGGTGCGCCGCTCGGCTTCATCATCGCCAACGGCTTGTTCCTGATTGTCGCGGCGATGCTGCCCTCCGAGGATCCCTCGCGTCCGTCCGAAGCCTTCCTCTCCTGGGGCTGGCGCATTCCGTTCATCTTCTCGGTGGTGATGGTCGTGATCGGGCTGTGGGTACGCCTGAGCCTCGTGGAAAGCACCGCCTTCACCAAGGCCGTGAAAACCGGCAAGGTGGTTCGCCGCCCGCTCGGCGAGGTGGTCCGCAAGCATTGGCGTGAACTGGTGCTGGGCACCTTTTACATGCTGGCAACCTACGTGCTCTTCTACCTGATGACGACCTTCTCGCTCAGCTTTGGCCGCGCGCCCGTGGACCCAGCCAGCGGCCAACTGCCTGGCCTGGGCTACAGCTACAACACGTTTGTGCTGATGCTGATCGCTGGCGTGGTGTTCTTCGGTGTGTTCACCCTGCTGTCCGGCCCATGGGCGGACCGCTTCGGGCGACGCCGCACGCTGATCGTCGTGACGCTCGGCATCATCCTGTTCGGCCTGTCATGGGTGCCGCTGCTCAACGCGGGCTTTGCCGGCGTCATGCTGTGGCTGATCATCGGCTTCAGCCTGATGGGGGCGACCTTCGGTCCGATGGGCGCCCTGCTGCCGGAGCTGTTCCCGACGCATGTGCGCTACACGGGCTCCGGCATCTCCTACAACATCTCGTCCATCCTTGGCGCGGCCGTCGCACCGTTCATTGCGGTCTGGCTGTGGAGCAAGGCGGGCGGCAGTCCGGTCCTGGTGGGCGTGTACCTGTCGGTGATGGCACTGATTACCCTGCTCGCACTGCTGTGCGGCAAGGAAACCAAGGACGTCGAGATCGAGCAGTGAGCGCGTAATCGTGCCAGGAGAAAAAGCCAACCGCATCGGTTGGCTTTTTTTATGCCTGTCCGGTCCGCCGCCGTACTTCAGCTAGCGGAAAAAGATGCCGCGCGTCACGAACGTATAGTCCGCCTCTGCCGCCATCAGCCAGACGAACACGAGCAGCGCCAGTGGCGGAATGAGGATGGCGCACACCAGCGCCATGCGCTCCCAGGCCATGTGCATGAACACGGCGATGATCAGCCCGGCCTTGGCCACCATGAAGACCACGATCAGCGTCCAGCGCAGCATGCCCTGCAGCTGGAAATAATCGACCAGGTACGACAGCGTGCTGAGGACGAACAGCAACCCCCAGATCTTCAGATACAGGCTGATCGGGTGTTGCTGATGTTGCTGCCGATGCTGCGGTTCATGCGCGGTTTCCATGATGGCCTCACCACAAATAGAAGAACGCGAAGATAAAGACCCACACCAGGTCGACGAAGTGCCAGTACAGGCCGGCAATCTCGACGATCTGGTAATCGCCCGCACGCTCGTAGTCGCCGCGCGTCAGCTTGAGCGCGACCGTCATGAGATAGATCACCCCGGCCGTGACATGCAACCCGTGGAAGCCCGTGATCATGAAGAACGCGGACCCGAATTGCGCCGCGCCCATCGGATTGCCCCACGGCCGCACGCCCTCCTCGAAAATCAGCTTGCTCCACTCAAAGGCCTGCATGCCGACGAAGCACTCGCCGAGAATCGCCGTGACCACCATCAGCAGGGCCGCGCGATAGCGGTCGCGCCGGTACGCATAGTTCACCGCCATCGCCATGGTGCCGCTGCTGGTGATCAGCACGAAGGTCATCAGCGCAATCAGCAGCAGCGGCACTTCCACTCCGCCAACATCCAGCCCGAAGACGATGCTCGGGTTCGGCCACGCCACCGTGGTCGACATGCGTACCGTCATGTAGCCGATCAGGAAGCAGCCGAAGACAAACGTGTCGCTCAACAGGAAGATCCACATCATCGCCTTGCCCCACGACACGCGGAAGGCGGTGCGGTCCGACGACCAGTCGGCGACGAAGCCGCGCCATCCGCCTGCGGGATGCGCGGCGTCAAGGGAAATTGCCATCGAGGTGTGTGCCATCGCCATGCTCCACATCAACCGGTACCGCAGATGCGCCGCACCAGTTCGGGGGTCAGCCAGCCAAGCGCGGCAAACAGTACAAGCCACACCGCCAGCAGGAAATGCCAGTAGCGCGCGCACAGCGTCATCAGACGCACCTCGTCCGGCGCATCGTCACGCGTGCCGTCAACGCCGCGGCGCCACACCACTGTCCAGGCCCACAGCCCACCGAGCACGTGCACGCCGTGCAGGGCCGTCAGCACATAGAAGAAGCTGCTGGCCGGCGTATCCGCAAACGACTGGCCCAGCACGCGCCACGCCCACAGCTGCGTGCAGAGGAACAACAGCGTGCACACCCCGCCGGCCAGCATCGTCTGGTGTGCTGCCTCCATCCTGCCGCGGCGCGCGATCATCACCGTTGCCTGCATCGTCAGGCTGGCAAGCACCAGCCATGCAGCGCTCAGCCACAGCACATCGGGCACGGGCAACCGGCGCCAGTCCGGTTGATCCATGCGCATGGCATAGGCCATCAGGAAGAGCATGAACAGCGACGTTGCCACCAGCATGAAAAACCACAGCGCGGTGCTCGCCGCCGGGACGGACAGAGACGGCAGCGCTGTACTGCGCCGCTCGAGGGTCGCCTGGCTCATGACAGCACCTCCGTCCGGCGTGGCATATGCGGTTCGTCTTCGACACCGGGCTGGGGCGGCGCCTGCTGGGGAATGAAATCCTCGGCGGCGCCCGGTACGCTGTACGCGTAGGCCCAGCGATACACCACCGGCGTTGCCGCACCCCAGTTGCCATGGGCGGGCGGGGTCTGCGGCGTCTGCCATTCGAGCGAGGCGGCGCGCCAGGGATTGCTGCCCGCCGGCTTGCCATGGCGTACGCTCCACGCGAGGTTGAACAGGAACATCAGCTGCGCGGCGGCGACGATGAAGGCAATCACCGAGATCCACATGTTCAGCGTGTGCGCGGATTGTGGAATGAAGGCGTAGTTCTCGAAGGCGTAGTAGCGGCGCGGCATGCCAAGGATGCCGAGGTAGTGCATCGGAAAGAAGATGGCATAGGTGCCGATGAAGGTGATCCAGAAATGCGCCTTCCCCAGCGCATCGTTCAGCATGCGGCCGGTCACCTTGGGATACCAGTGATAGATGCCGCCGAAGATCACAAGGATCGGCGACACGCCCATCACCATATGGAAGTGCGCGACGACGAAATAGGTATTCGAGAGCGGAATGTCGACGCTGACATTGCCGAGGAACAGCCCCGTCAGCCCGCCGATGAGGAAGGTGCTGATGAAGCCCAGCGCGAACAGCATCGGCACGGTGAGATGGATGTCGCCGCGCCACAGCGTGAGGACCCAGTTGTAGACCTTGATGGCTGTCGGCACGGCGATGATGAGCGTCGTCGTGGCGAAGAAGAAACCGAAGTACGGATTCATGCCGCTCACGAACATGTGGTGCGCCCACACCACCACGCTCAGCCCGCCGATCGCAAGGATGGCCCAGACCATCGTGCGGTAGCCGAAGATGCATTTGCGTGCATGCACGCTGATAAGGTCGGAAACGATGCCGAAGGCCGGCAGCGCCACGATGTAGACCTCGGGATGGCCGAAGAACCAGAACAGGTGCTGGAACAGCAGCGGACTGCCGCCCTTGTAGTCGAGCGGCGCGCCCATCGAGACGATCGCCGGCATGAAGAAACTCGTGCCCGCCACCTTGTCGAGCAGCATCATGATGCCGCTCACCAGTAGTGCGGGAAAGGCGATCAGCGCCAGGATCGTCGCCATGACGATGCCCCATACCGTCAGCGGCATGCGGAACAGCGTCATGCCCTCGGTGCGCGCCTGCAGCACCGTGGTGACATAGTTCAGCCCACCCATGGTCGCGGCGACGATGAAGATCAGCAGCGACACCAGCATCAGGATGATGCCCCAGTCGTGGCCCGGCGTACCCGGCAGGATGGCCTGCGGCGGATACAGGGTCCAGCCGGCGCCAGTCGGGCCGCCCTGCACGAAGAAGCTGGCCACCAGCACGAGCACTGACAGCAGGTAGCACCAGAAGCTCAGCATGTTGAGATATGGGAACACCATGTCGCGCGCACCGATCATCAGCGGAATCAGGTAATTGCCGAAACCGCCGAGGAACAGCGCCGTGAGCAGGTACACCACCATGATCATGCCGTGCATGGTCATGAACTGGTAATAGTGCTGGGCATCGATGAAGGCGAACTTGCCGGGGAAGCCCAGCTGCATGCGCATCAGGTTGGACAGCACGAGGCCGACGAGGCCAATGGCGATGGCCGTGATCGCATACTGGATCGCAATCACCTTATGATCCTGGCTCCAGACGTAGCGTGTCCAGAAGCCGTGCGGCGCATGTGCATCACCCGTCATGGTTGCCTCCCTGTCGTGGCATTCGCTACGCCCGCATCAGTCGGGATCGGTGCCCCGCCGAGCGACTGGATGTAGCCGACCAGTGCCGCGACCTCGGCATCACTGAGTACGGACTTGGGCATGATGGGCGGATAGCCCTTGACCACGCTCGCCTGCGGTTCGCGGATCGACTCCGCAAGATACGCCGCATCCGCCTGCCGGGTACTGCCGTCGGCCAGCGGCACACTCTTGTTGAACAGGCCGCGCCAGGTCGGACCGACGCTGGCCGAGCCATCGACCGAATGGCATGCCACGCAGCCCTTGCTCTGCGCCAGCGCCTTGCCCAGCATCGCCCCCGGCGCCTGCGGCGCGGCGCTGGCCTGACGCAACTGCGCAAAGGTCCGTTGGCCCGCCAGCCACGTCTCGAAGTCCGCCGGTTCCGTGACGCGCACATAGCCGCGCATATTGTGATGGCCGACGCCGCACAGTTGCGCGCACAGCACCTCGAACCGCCCCGCCTGCGTCGGCGTGAACCAGAAGCTGGTCACCATGCCCGGCACCATGTTCATGCGGGCGCGGATGTTGGGGAGATAGAAATCGTGCAGCACATCCTTGGAGCGGAGCAGTACCTTGACCGGCACGTTCAGTGGCAGTCGCGTCTCATTGCCATCGACCACCACGTCATCGAGCCCCGCAGGATCATCCGGGTTCAGTCCGAGCGGGTTGTCGGCCGAGACAAAGCGCGCGTCCGTCGTGCCGAGCCGGCCATCCTTGCCCGGGAAACGGAAATGCCACTGCCACTGCTGGCCGGTGACTTCGAGCAGCATGGCCTGCGATGGCGGTGTGACATAGTTGGCGTAGACGAACAGGCCAGGCGCGAGCAGGCCGACGATGCCCAGCGTGCTCAGGCCGATGAGCCACCATTCGAGGCGGCGGTTCTCCGGTTCGTACGCGGCACGCTGCTCCTTGCCATGGCGGTGCCGGTGGCGCAGCACAATATAGGCAACGAACAGGTTGATGGCAACGAAGAACGCTCCCGTCACCGCGAGCGTCATGAGGAGCGTGTCGTCCATCTGTTTCCAGTTGGACGCCAGCGGTGTGGACCACCAGGGGCTGAATACGTGAAACAGCACCGAGGCGACCACGATCAGGAGCAATGCGACAGCCATCCCCATGGCAACCCCCACTGCGTGCGGTGCCGATCCGACCGGATGTCGACTACGAGTGCTTCAAGACTAGTTCCTCGAAGCATGAGGTGCAAGGTACGTGACACGGCGCACGCACGCCCGCCCTTCCGGGGGTCATTGGAAAGTCAAAGAATCATTGGAAAAGCTGTCCTGCGTCAGATTATCCCAATATGTCGGATATTCCCGGATATTTTCGTCCCAGAATATTGGATAACCCGCGTGCAGATAATATTAAAGATGACGATCCGGATAATCCCGTCCCAATATATCGGACGAGTATCGATAATCGCCATCCCAAAATAGTGGACGCGCGGAATAACCGCGCGTCCGGGCACCGCCTAGCGGCGCCGTAGGCTGGAAAGACGGCAAGCGTCAGGACATGCCCGTTCCCCGTCTTTCCAGAAGCCAGTACGTCCAGCCGGTGAACATGCCGAACACCAGGTGGGCCGCAAAGGTGGCCCAGCCACGGGTCGGTGCAAACCACGTGAAGACCTGCGACATGCCGACAATGTTGACCAGATAGACCGCTGCGCCGAACACCAGGCCAGCCACCAGCACGAGCGGCACGCTGCTGTCGAGCCGCAGCGGCGCGGCGACCAGCGCGAACAGCACGCCCAGCACGCTGCCCAGCAGGAAGTGTACGAACAGGGAAACCGCGATGACCCAGATATCGAAGGTCGCCGGCTCGAGCACGCTCGGACCCAGCAGCATGGCCGCGATCATGCGTGGGCCGATCCACGGGCTGACGCCCATGACAAGGGTCACCCACAGCAACTCGAGAACCATGACCAGTGCGCCTGCCGCAATACCGGCAACAACGGCGGCAGGCCAGTCCGGCAGCCGGGCTTCCCACAGATGATGAGACCGCAAGTGAATTTCCATGACGCCCTCCGGTGATGGACCGTGGATTCACGTGGCCTTGCCGGCACCTTCTGGGCAACGGCGCAAGCCGGTTTTTCTCGAATGATAGTACATATGCTGCTTGCGCAAAGAAGTTTAATAAGGTAAATGTTATATGTGTTTTTCTCATATCAATGCGAAAAATACTTCTCATCAACACAACAAAAAAACAATAAGCTCGGCCCATCCCTAAATGCCGAGTTTGGAGATCTCAATGTTTGCGCGCATGACCCGTCATTCCCGCGCCGCCATTCTGGCGGGCGCGGCACTATCCCTTTGCTCCGCTTTCGCGGTTGCTGCCGATCCCTACCCCACCAAGCCGATCACCATGATCGTGTCCTACCCGGCCGGCGGCAGCGTCGACGTGGCGGCACGCATCATCCAGGAACCGATGGCCAAGGCGCTGGGCCAGTCCATCGTGGTCGAAAACCGCGGTGGCGCAGGCGGCACGATCGGTACCAACGTCGTTGCGAAAAGTGCGCCCGATGGCTACACCGTGCTGCTGACGCTGTCGTCGCACACCATCAACCCGGCCATCTACAAGAAGCTGTCGTTCGATACGATCAAGGACTTCAAGCCGGTCAGCCTCGTGGCATCGGCCCCGCAGGTGCTGGTCGTGCATCCCAGCGTCGCGGCGAACAACATCCGTGAGCTGATCGCCTACGCCAACACCCTGCCCAACGGCCTCGACTATGGCTCGGCCGGCACGGGTTCGCCCAGCCATATCGCCGGTGAACAGCTGCGCCTGAAGACGAAAGCCAAGCTGACGCACATCGCCTATCGCGGCGGCGGCCCGGCTGTCATCGACGTGCTCGGCAACCAGATTCCAGCGCTGTGGGTCTCGCTGCCCGCAGTGGCCGAGTTCATCAAGCAAGGCAAGCTGAAGGGTATTGCCGTGTCCACCGCCAAGCGTAGCCCGGTGTTCCCGGATATGCCGACAGTCGCGGAAACGGTGCCCGGCTTCGAGGTCGACTCCTGGTATGCGATGTTCGTGCCGGCCAAGACCCCGCAAGCCGTGGTCGACAAGCTGCAAGCGTCGGTCGCCAATGCGGCCAAGGATCCGGACATCCAGAAGAAATTCCTGGCACAGGGCGCTGTGGTGGTCGGCGGTACTGCTGCCGATCTCGACAAGCGTGTCACGCGCGAAATCGCCGACTGGAAGAAGCTGGCCGCCGACGCCAAGATCAGCATGGACTGATCCTGGCCCGCCTGCCGCATTGTTCGGACACGCCGCCTCCTCAGGCAGCGTGACGGCAGGCGTGCACCATATCAAGGGCCGGACTGTAGACCGCGGTCTGCACGTTCAGCATGCCCAGCACGGTATGGAACACATTGTCGTGCGAGAACGTCTGGCCGCTGCGCGCGGCCAGACACTTGCCATCGATCTGGTAACGCTCCCCGAAACTGCGCGACATCCACAGCATGAACGGCACATGCCGCTGCTCGACCGGCGCGATCATGTACGGTGCGCCGTGCAGGTACATATTGTTTTCGCCGAGCGACTCGCCGTGATCGGAAAAATACATCAGCGCCGTATCTACCCCCTGTGTCGCCCGAAGCATATCGATCGCCCGGCTGATGAAGTGATCGGTATACAGAATGGTGTTGTCGTAGGCCGCGACGATCGAGGCGGTTGAACACTTGGCAAGATCATTGGTGTCGCATACCGGACCGAAGCGCCCAAAGCCTTCGGGGTAACGCTTGGCATAGGCCGGCCCGTGGCTGCCCTTCTGGTGCAGCACGATCACCATGTCGCGCGGCGTGGTGCGGATGATCTCCGGCAACTTGTCCAGCATGCGCTCGTCATAGCATTCCCCGTTCACACAGAACGCATCGCGGGTCGCAGAAGTGGAGAAATCCTCATAGCGCACGCGGTCGCATACGCCCTTGCATCCCGAGTTGTTGTCGCGCCACAGCACGTCCATGCCCGCATGACTCAGGACATCAAGCAAACCCTGCTGGCTCTTTGCCTTGCTTTCCGAGTAGTCCGCCCGTCCCAGCGCAGAAAATACACACGGCACCGATACGGCCGTGGCCGTCCCGCAGGAATACACCTCGCGGAAATTGACGAGTCCGTCCTGCCGCGCCAGTTCAGGGTTGGTCTGGCGGGCATAGCCATTGAGGGAGAAGTTCATGGCCCGTGCCGTCTCGCCGACGATGATTACCATCACCGTGCGCCGCGGCGTCGATGCCGCCCACAACGGTCCCCGGACCGCATCCGTCCCTAAGGGCGCCACCACCAGCGGGCGGCTCAGCTTGCGCTTGACGAAGCTGTTAGTGGCCTGGATGTAGTTGAGCGGTGTCAGCAGGAAACGCAGCTCGCGATGCTCGCGGAAGGTCGGGGCAAACGTCTTGAAGAACACCAGCAGCAACGCCACGGCAAGCGCCAGCGAAATGCCGAGCGCACTTCCGCGGCACAGCGTCTCGCGCCGGAACGGCGCATAACGCAATGGCACACGCCAGACCAACAGCGATGGCAGCAGACCCAGCAGCAGGAAAGTCGTGACCAGCTTCCAGCTGAACAGCTCCGAAGCCTCGCGCGGATCGGTCTCGAAGACGTTCTGGATCATTGCCGCGTCGATCACGACGCCGTAGTGATTCATGAAGTAGCTGGCCAGCGAGGTCACACACAACAGGCCGATGATGACCGGCTTCAGCACCGGGCGAAACGCCAGGAGTGTCAGGGTGGCGTTCAGCAGCAGCACGAGGATGACGAAGGTCGCCAGATACAGCAGCAGATTGCCGGGCACCAGGCCGCCGGTGGCTGCCACTAGATGCTGCCAGAACGCCACGTTGTACGCTGCAACCAGCAGCACCGAGACGGCCAGCGTCAGCATCCATGGACGCAGACTGAAGCGTGGCTGTATGAACGACGATACCTGCATGCCTTCCCCAACACCGGTCCTGCTGACCGGTCACGATGATCGGGCCGGCAGGACATCCGCCGGCTGCCGCAAACGTAACCGGGCAGCCGTCAGCGCAGCGTGAGGAAGATGTTAGGAATACGTTAAGAATGTGGATCAGGCTCAGGCAGCGCGCGCCACCGGCGAGAACACGATGCGGAAGCGGCTGCCGCCGCCAGGGGGATCGTCGACCTGCAACTGCCAGCCGAGATGCTCGCAGATGCGATGAACCAGCGCCAGTCCCAGGCCCGTGCCGGCCGAGCCGTTCACACCGGCCGGACGCTGGCCGCCGGCCCCGGCCGGCAGCGGAAGATCGCGCAGGCGCGCACGGATAACCTGTGGCACGCCAGATCCGGTATCGGTCACGCTGACACCCTCGGCATCGAGCTGCACCAGGACTTGCCCTGCTGCCGTGTACTGGCAGGCATTGCGCAGCAGGTTACCGATCGCCGTGGCGACCAGCTCGCCATGCGCGAACACGGTGTGATGCGGCAACCCTTCGAATGCCAGCGTCACCGGCTTGTCCGCCAGCAGCGGGCGGCAATGCTCCATCTCGGTCCGGATGATGGAGGCCACATCGTTGGCAGGCGCGTCGATCCGCTCGGGCGCTCGGGCCAGCAGCAGCAGGACGTGGATGCACTCCGAGGCTTCCTGTACCGCCCGCTGGATGCGCAACACAGGAGCGTGCAGGGCCGGTGCTTCGATGGTTCGCTGGGCCAGCAGTTCGGCCGCGCCGGTGATCACCGTCAGCGGCGTGCGCAATTCATGACTGACATCGCCGGTGAAGAAGCGCTCGCGTGCCAGATACTGCTGCAGCTCTGCGGTGCGCGCGGTAAAAGCGCGCGCCAGCGCTCCCATCTCGTCTTCGCGCGCCAGCAGCGGCAGGACTGCGTCCGGGGTATCGCGCACGACCGCCTCGGCCAGCTCAGTCACCGGCGTCACCAGCCAGTTGGCCGTGAGTCGCCCCAGGACCAGCGCCAACCCGAGGCATCCCAGAAAACCAGCACCGATGATGGTGTAGACCACCAGCTCGATTTCCTCGTAGTCGCTCTCATGGTCGACCACCACGTACTCACCGCCGGCATCGCGCCCCGCCAGCACATGCAGGCCGACGCCATCCACCGTCTTCTCCTGGATACCGGGCGACAGGCCGCGCAGTGACAAGGGGATCGACTCGCCATGATAGAAACTGACGCCCGCCGGCATCTCGACCGGCAGGCCGCCGGCATGGCGCGGCGAGGCCCACTCGGCGATCTCGGCAAGCCGTTCGTCGACCAGCCGTACCTCGATCCCTTCCACGGCGAATGCAGCGATCACGCCGAACAGGACGCATACCGCCAGCGTGAACAGCAGATAGGCGCTGACGATCCGCCGGCGCAGCGCGCTCGAGGGACGGGGCGGCATGGATGGCAGATCGTCAGACCGCATCTTCGCTCACCAGACGGTAGCCCACACCCTGCACCGTCCGCAGCATGGCATGGCCTACCCTGCCGTCCTGCGAGCGGTCGATAGCCTGGCGCAGGGCGTGAATATGCGTGCGCAGCGCGTCACTGTCGGGCCGGTCATCGCCCCACACTTCCGCCTCGAGTGTGGCACGCGACACCACCTTGGGTGCGGCACGCATCAGGCAGGCCAACAGCTTGTAGCCGGTCCGGGTCAATTCGACCGGACGCCCGCCACGGCGGACTTCGTAGGTCGCCGTATCGAATACCAGATCGCCGACCTGCAGCCGGCCAGTGTCGGCCTTGACACCATGCGCACGACGCACCAGGGCCTTGAGCCGGGCATCCAGCTCGACCAGGGAAAATGGCTTGACGAGATAGTCGTCCGCACCGCTGTCGAAACCCGCGACCTTGTCATCGAGGGTATCGCGGGCGGTCAGCATGAGCACCGGCACGGATTGCTGCAATTCATCGCGCAGCCGGCGGCAGAGCGTCAGCCCGTCGAGCCCCGGCAGCGAGAGGTCCAGCACGATGGCGTCATACTCGTGCTGGGCCGCCAGCGCCAGCCCGGCATAGCCGTTCGCGGCCGTGTCGAGGACATGCCCCAGCGGCTCGAAATAGCCATAGAGATTGGCAACGATGTCAGCGTTATCTTCGATGATCAGCAGGCGCATGGCGGGAGCATACGCGATTCGCGAGGGTTATGCTTTGGCGCACCGCGGGCGTATGCCGGTGCAGGGTTGTCACGCCGTGCCACCGCACTGACTCAGACGACGACCAGCGCGGGGGCGACCTCGCCCCGGGCATCGAGCTCGCCCCACAAGAAGGCGTTCTGCTCATAGGCGCGCGCCAGTTCGCGGGCGCGCTCGCGCGTCAGGCCGAGCACCAGCACGCTGGGTTCCTGGGGCCAGCCGCCCGTGGGATCATTACTCACGCCGTCATACCAGCGGCAGCCCGAGGCCACCACATCCTGCACCAGCCGTGCCTGTGCCTCCGCGTTCTGCGCCATCGGGAGCCTGGCGCTACGCGGATTCCAGGCGGTCAGATACGCAGCCGAGCCACAGTGGTGACGGCGCAGCAGATCCGCCAGCGGCGGGCACGGCTGGCCGACGCGCATGACGAAGGGCGGCGCCGCATCCACGCGGTAGCCGGCGGCCAGATAGGCCGCCAGCAAGGAAGGTTCGATCACGGCTTGCTCCACAGATTGAGTACCGAGGGAAAGGGATGGTACTGGAACAGCCAGGTTTCGGACAATGCCCGGTCGCCGCTCTTGAGGAACAGGCGCATGTCGACCGGCGCCTCGCCGTCGACGGTCAGATCGAACTGCGCGCGCCAGTGGCCCGGCACGCCATTGGGCACGGCTTCGGTAAAGATGTAGGAGAACGTCCCGCGTGACGCGCTCAGCACGGCCTCGGGCTTTACGCCGAACGGCAGGTCGGCCAGCGGACCGCCAAGAAACTCGACCATGAACTTGCGCACGCCCTGCGGCCGCGGCTCGCCCGGCTGGCCGCCATTGCCAAGACGGGTGGCCACGCAGCGTGCCAGCGGGGATGGATACGGCTCTTCGGCATTCCAGTGCAGACGGTAACGCAAGCGATACTGCGCGCCGGCACGCACCGGTTCGTGCGGTACCCACATGGCGACGATGTTGTCGTGGATTTCGTCGTCGGTCGGAATCTCGATCAGCTGTACTGCGCCCTTGCCCCATGCCTCGAGCGGTTCGACCCACAGGCTCGGGCGTTTCTCGTAGTGCACGCCGTCCATGTAGTTGTCGAAGACGCGGTCGCGCTGCAGCAGGCCGAAGCCCTTGGGAGCCTGATCGGCAAAGCTGGACGCCGTGGTACGCGGCGGATTATTGAGCGGGCGCCAGATATGCTCGCCCGCGCCATTCCAGATCGCCAGACCGTCGGAATCGTGGACCTCCGGACGCCAGTCCACAGCCGTGCCCTTGGCGGTTTCCGAGTACCAGTACATAGACGTGGCAGGCGCGATGCCGAGACGGGCGATATCGCGGCGGATGAACAGTGTGGCCTCGACATCGGTGACGATCTTCGCCGTACGGCGCATGGTGAAGCGATATGCGCCCGACAGGCTCGGGCCGTCGAGCAGCGCGTGCACGATCACGGTGTCGCTACCCGGCCGGGGCGTCTCGAAATAAACATGGGTGAAGGCAGGAAACTCTTCCGGCTTGCCCGCGACGGCAACGTCGACAGCAATACCGCGCGCCGACAATCCATACTGCAGCAACTCACCCACCGCACGGAAGTAGGACGCGCCGAGAAATGCCACCCAGTCATTCTTGCGCCAATCGAGTTGCCCTGTGCGGCTCTCCTGGAAGCGAAATCCGGCAAAGCCGCTGCCGGCCGGCAACGCGCGTGCCGGACTGTCGGCGGGCATCTCGAAGTACGAGGCGTCGTAGAGGATTTCCCGCGCCGTCTGCGCCTCGCCTGCCGGCTCCAGCAGATACATGTGCACCGGCGTCTGAAAGAAACGGCCTAGGTGGAAGAACGTCACCGGAAACTGGCCAGGGCCGTCGGCGAACAGGGCGTAGTCGCTCTTGAAGCGCAGCTTGCCGTGCGCGGCGTAATCGATCTTTTCGAGGATCTCGCGCGGCGGCGCCGGCGGGGGCATGTAAGGTCGGGCAGCCAGCGCGTGGGCGCGCGCCACCAGTTGCTCATGCGAGAAAGACGCGGCGCGTCCAAGTTTCATCGTGCGCGCGGCGTGTGCTGCCGGGTTCCAGCCCAGCGCGGCCAATCCCAGTGACGCCGTTGCGGACGCCAGCACGGTACGGCGTTTCACCATCGAGGTTTTCCTGTCAAAACGGTTGAACACTCCAGGCCGCTTTACAGTCCCTCATCACAGTCCCTCATCGATGCGCATCGGATGCACCACACCGTACGGATGGGTCTGCTATCACGGCCGGATACGCTGCATGCTAGCACGCACCCTGCGGGGATCCGGCTGGACAAAATATGGAGGAATAAGTTCGGTCGCGTACGCACGAGGATCGCGAAGACCGCAATAAGAAACCACGCAATGCGTGGGCTTGAGCGGTAGCTCAGGCAGGCGCTCAAGCCTGCGTCCGGCGAGAACCGGGATGCAAATGCAGCGGGCCGGATTCATCTGCCGCTGAACAGCGCGGTGCTGTCCAGCGGTTTCGACTCAGACGTGCCTGTCGGGCCAATGACGGTCCGAGAGGCGCTTACCAGCGGCCGTCATAGTAACGGTCATCGCCCGGTCGGCCATAGGTCACCTGGCGCGGATATCCCCGCCCGCCATCCTGCCAGACGCGATTGTCGCGCTGCCATGCGCGTTCATCCCGCTGCCATACACGGTCCGGTTGGCCGCGATAGTCGCGATAGTCGCGATAACCATCACGATAGCCCGGATGAGGATCGCGGCGGTAGTCGACGCGGCGGTCGCCGTAGTCGCCATGGCGGTGGTCGCCACGGTAGTCGGTGCGATAACCATAGTCATGACGGTCGCGCGTCGCCACATTACCGATCAGGCCGCCAGCCGCGGCCCCGCCGATGGTCATGAGCGGATCGCCGTTGGAAATCAGCGCCCCACCGACGGCTCCGATGGCCGCGCCGATCAGGGTATTGGTGGTCTTGCGGTCAGCTGCCTGCGCGCCACCGGCAAGTGTTGCAAGCACGGCGCCAGCAGCAACCACACGAACGAGTTGGCGTTGGGACAGCTTCATGGGGTACTCCTTTTTCCCGTTGCACCCGGCGGTGCATGGAACCCATTTAATCATGCCGGCTGCCTTACGCCTGTTTCCGCTCACCCAAGGCTGTAACGGTACGTAACAACAGACTGTCATGGGCAGTACTAAGCAGCGCCGACCAGCAGGCAGTCCCCGGCGAATCGGGTAAGCTGGCGATGCGGCCGGGCGGACGCGGCTGTACCGCCCGAACGCCAGTTTCACCACCTGACGCCGCCGCACTATCTGCCGTGTGACGGCGTTTTTTTGAGTCTGGACCACCACGATGAACGACAGCAAACAGCAACTGACCATGACGGTTTTGATGACGCCCGACATGGCGAATTTCTCCGGCAATGTGCATGGCGGCCACATCCTCAAGCTGCTCGATGGGGTGGCCTATGCGTGCGCCAGCCGCTATGCAGGTGCCTATGTGGTGACGCTATCGGTCGATCAGGTCATGTTCCGGCAACCCATCCATGTCGGCGAGCTGGTCACCTTTCTGGCCTCGGTCAACTATACCGGCCGCACCTCGATGGAAATCGGTATCAAGGTGGTCACCGAAAACATCCGCACGCGCGTGGCGCGACATACCAACAGCTGCTACTTCACCATGGTGGCGGTCGATGATGCCGGGAATCCGGCCGAGGTCCCGCCACTGCAGCCGGTGACCGAGGAGGAGCGCCGCCGCTCCGAAAGCGCACAGCAGCGCCGCCAGTTAAGGCAGGAAATGGAACAGCGCCAGCAGGCCATCCGCGACGCCCCGACATCCCCCGCGCCGCGGCCCTGACGCTCAGAAATGCGCCAGGTAGCCGCCATCCACCGCCAGCACGTGGCCGGTGATGTACGAGGCGGCGGATGATGCCAGAAACACCGCCGCGCCAGCAATCTCCTCCGGCTGGCCCCAGCGGCCCAGCGAGGTACGCCGTGCCAGCCAGTCGGCCACCGTCGCGTCATCGACCATGGCCTGGTTCGGCGGTGTGGCGAAGTAACCCGGCGCAATCGCATTGACCGTGATGCCGCGCGGACCAAGCTCAGCCGCGAGGGCACGTGTCAGGCCAGTCAGCCCCGCCTTGGAGGCGGTGTACGCCGCATCGCCGCCGCGTGCAATGTGGCCGGCAATCGAAGTGACATTGATGATGCGCCCGCCCTGCGTCATGGCCTGCGCCACGCGCCGGCACAGGATGAACGGCCCGACCAGGTTGGCATCGAGCATCACGCGCAGGTCGTCCGGCTGCAGTTGGTCGAGCGTGTCGCGCTGCCGCAGCCCCGCATTGTTGACCAGGATGTCCGGCGGCTGCACCAGGGAGGCCAGCGCGTGTTCCACGGCCGCATCGTCGCGCACGTCGAACGGCAGGATGCCAACGCTGGCGCCCTGTGTGCGCAAGCGTTCCGCAGCACCCTCAAGACGTTGTTCGTCGCGCCCGTTGAGCCACACATGCGCGCCCGCACCGGCCAAACCCGCGGCAATACTAAAACCCAGGCCTTGCCCGGCACCGGTCACCAGCGCGGTACGGCCACGAAGGGAAAAATCGATCTGCATGGCTGCGATGATACCGGCAGCATCGCCGATCGTCATGCACTGGCATACGCCGCACACGGGTGGCGGGGCCCGGGACAGATACCCGCAGCAATCCAGGCATGCAGACCCGCCGCCATGCGTCAAGCCAGCCGTCCACCGGCATCCGGCTCATCGTCCGGTCAAAATGTATCCATCGCTTGCGGTTGTCCTCCGCAAGCGTCGCCAGACGCGTTAACATCGCACGATGCCCAATCCCGCGATCATGTCCTCCGTTCCCTCTGGCCCCGCGCCCCTGCGCCACGTGTCCTCTTTCACCACGCCTCACGCCTTTCCCGTCCGCACCTCCTGGCGCTACTGTGCCGCGCTGCTGCTGACCACGGCCCTCCTCGCCCTGCCGGGTCATGCCGAGGCCCAAGCCAAGCGCCGCGCCGCGCCACCGGCTGCCGACCTGCCTGCGGCGCCCGCGGTTGCAGCGGCCCTGCGTAAGGCACGCGTGCCGGGCGAAGCGATGAGCATCTACGTCGCGCGCGTGGGCGCGCCAGCGCCGGCCGTAACCTGGCATGCGAACCAGCCGATGAATCCGGCATCGACCATGAAACTGGTCACGACCTTCGCCGGACTCCAGCTGCTCGGTCCCCAGTACCGCTGGCAGACCGCGCTGTACGCCGACAACGCCCCGGTCAACGGCATCGTCAACGGCAATTTCTACCTGCGTGGGCGTGGCGATCCCAAGCTGGTGCCGGAAGAACTGTCGAAGCTGATCAGCCACGTGCAGGCTGCCGGCGTGCACACACTCAACGGCAATCTGGTGCTCGACCGCAGTTACTTCGCTACCGATGTCTCGCGTGCCCCATCGCTCGACGGCGAAGAGCAGAAGGCCTACAACGTTGCCCCGGATGCGCTGCTCTATGC
>DATLHT010000211.1:0-2158 GCA_035539795.1 Burkholderiaceae bacterium | reverse complement strand
GTGATGGAGTCCTGTCAGAAACGCTCTGACTTGAGCTTCCCCGACCTTCGACATCAGCAGGTCAGGTCCTGCAACTTCCTGGAAGATGATGAGCGTGTTCTCACTATCTAGAAGATTGCCGGGTGAGGTCTTGGCATTCCTCAGGTCCGCCAGATACAGGGCGATGCGGTCGGATAGCGTGAAATCTGCGCGGGTGGGTCCATTGGGCAGTCCCACATCCAAGAGCCCAGGCAACGCCAAGCCTCTGATCGTTTCCAGAAGTGCTTGAGCATCTTCTCGCCCATTGACGTTCAGACCGGTGAGCTTGGTCCCATTCGGCAGCTGGATGTTTCCGGTCCACTGGTTGATGGAGCCGCTGACGACTTTCAGCAGGTCCTCTCTATCCTTGTCATCCATGCGGCTACCCCTCCAGCGCTCGAATGCTTCGGAGAGTGCCACAGCCATGCGGGCCGCGACGAGGCGGGCAAGTTCAACAGCGGATGGGGGAAGGCGGCGGACCAAGAAGCGTGAGCCGATAGCCTCGCGCAGGTCTACAGGAACAAGAAAGCGGACATGAAGTCCGCTAGGTCGGCGTAGAAGATAGGGCTTGGGCAAGGGGCGATACCTCAAAAGATCCTTTTGGAAAGATCGTTTTTCGGTATCGCGCCCTGCCAAAACCCAACAGAATCAGCAAGATACAGCTGAACTGCTTACAAATGGTGGAGGTGGGCGGAATTGAACCGCCGTCCGAAGGCACTCCATCCCCAGCACTACATGCTTAGCTCACCGTTGAATCTCATCCCCGAGCAGCACGGTGTGCAAAGCGCACCCGGGAACCAGCCTGTTGTGTTCTTGTGCCGGACTGACAGGCAGCCGCCCAGCGCGATTCCATGATAATGACTCTACGCTGCGAGCATGGACACAAGCAGTTTCGAGGCTCCGCCTAAGTCGGCAGAAGGTCACGCACCGCAGTTTTTAGGCTGCGAGGGCGACCGGAGCGTAGTTGTCGTCGTTGGCAACTAGAGTTTTGCAGCTGGATTTACGAGGAAAGCTACCCCCTCGGCATGCGCCAGGCGACTTCACAACCCCCGTCGAAACCAATGCACCCCCGGTTTCTTCAAGTCCTGCAAGGTACAAGGCCTGTTTCGTGTCGCCACGGTCAGTACCCGCCTAACACTGCACATGCTACGCCAAAAAGCCTGAACAGTCACCCGGCCCCTTGGGTCGCTTGCTAGCATCGACGGTTCGTACAGTCGCCCAAGGAAGGACAGGATGAAGCTCGAAATCGCCGTGACCGACGCGCCCGGCACCCAAGCACTGGAGCTGATCGCCGATGGCCTGGATCAGTTCAATCTGGAGGCCGCCGGCCATGCCGATCGACGCACCTTGGCTGTGCTGGCCACCGATCCGGCCAGCGGTGAAGTTGTGGGTGGCCTGAGCGGGCGCACCTCGCTGGGCCTGTTGTTCATCGACCTGTTCTACTTGCCGCCCGCACAGCGGGGTAATGGCCTGGGGTCGCAGATGCTTGCCGCTGCCGAAGAGGAAGCGCGCCGGCGCGGCTGCCGTTCCGCCGTGCTCTACACCATCAGCTTCCAGGCGCCGGACTTCTATGTGAAGCATGGCTGGACCGTATTCGGCCAGGTCCCGTGCGATCCACCGGGGACCAGTCGCGTGTTCCTCAGCAAGGATCTCCGCGCGGCGTGAATGGCAGGCGTCGGCCGGTCGTCACGCCAATCCGCAACATGTTGTAGAGCGTCCGTCATAGCGGATTGCTAACGTCGTGGGCACGAATTTGCGACACACTGGCTACGACCATTCCAGCCAGAACAGATACGGAGACGGCCGGTGACCGAAGCAATGCAACAACGCAGCCTGCGTCAGCTGGTTGGCCCGGTAGGGGCCGATTACCAGCGGCGGGCACTGCCGCCCGGCTGGGTCTGGGCGGTGCTGGCGGTGTTGTTGGCTGCAACCTGGGCAACCGAGTTGCCGGCCACGGCTGCAGCCGCGCTGATCGCCAGTGCGGTGGTGGTGCATTGGCCTCGGCGTGGCCGCTTCCATTGGCTGGGCTGGCGGCTGCCGGCCCTGGCGGTACTGGCCGCACTCCTGTGGGGTCCGGATGTACTGTCACAGTGGTTCGAACATGGCCTGGCCTTGACCCTGATGTCGCTGGCCAGCCTCA
>DATLHT010000210.1:0-2356 GCA_035539795.1 Burkholderiaceae bacterium | reverse complement strand
GGCCGCCAGGAACAGGCCGGAAGCACCGTCGCGCAGGATATAGGTGTCGTTGACCTTTTCGCATTTCAGCTCAGGCATCTTCACCGGGTCCATCTTCGGCGGCGCCGCGTCACCGCTCTTCAGCAGTTTGCGGGTGTTCTTGCAGGTCGGATTGGTGCAACCGAAGAACTTGCCAAAACGGCCGGTCTTGAGCTGCATCTCGCTGCCGCACTTGTCGCATTCCAGGCTCGGCCCCTCGTAGCCCTTGATGCGGTAGCTACCTTCTTCGATTTCGTAGCCGGCGCAATCCGGGTTGTTACCGCAGATGTGCAGCTTGCGCTTTTCGTCGAGCAGGTAGGCATCCATCGCCGTGCTGCAGATCGGGCAGCGGTGCTTGCCGCGCAATACCAGGGATTCCGACTCACCTTCGTCATCAGCCGCGATTTCGTCGCCCGGCACCAGGTTGACGGTGGCCTTGCAGCGCTCTTTCGGCGGCAGGCTGTAGCCCGAGCAACCAAGGAACACACCAGTCGAGGCAGTACGAATCTGCATCGGACGGCCGCAGGTGGTGCACGGGATATCGGTCATCACCGGCTGGTTGGCACGCATGCCGGCTTCCGGATTCTCCGCCACTTCGAGTTTTTTCTTGAAGTCGCCGTAGAACTCGTCCAGCACGTTTTTCCAGTCGCGTTCACCCTGGGCCACGTCATCGAGATTCTCTTCCATGCCGGCGGTGAAGCCGTAGTCCATGAGATTCGAGAAGCTTTCCGACAGACGCTCGGTAACGATGTCGCCCATCTTTTCCGAATAGAAACGACGGTTGTGCAGGGTCACGTAGCCGCGATCCTGAATGGTCGAGATGATCGCTGCGTAGGTCGAAGGACGACCGATGCCGCGCTTTTCCATTTCCTTCACCAGGCTGGCTTCCGAATAACGGGCCGGCGGCTTGGTGAAGTGCTGGGACGGATCGAGCTTTATAAGCTTCATCACGTCGCCCTGCGCCATATCAGGCAGAACGTCATCGTCGCCAGGCTTGGTGATTTGCGGCAGCACACGGGTGTAACCGTCGAACTTCAGGATGCGGCCCTTGGCGCGCAGCTCGAAGTCACCAGCGCCTACGCTGACGGTGGTCGACAGGTATTGCGCCGGCAGCATCTGGCAAGCCAGGAACTGGCGCCAGATCAGCTCGTAGAGGCGCTCAGCGTCGCGCTCCATGCCGGCCAGCTTGGCTGGCGTGGTGTTGGCGTCAGACGGACGAATCGCTTCGTGAGCCTCTTGTGCGCCTTCCTTGCTGCTGTAGACGTTCGGCGACTCCGGCAGGTATTTCTTGCCGAACTCGGTTTCGATGTAATCGCGCGCCATCGCCACGGCATCAGCCGAGAGGTTGGTCGAGTCGGTACGCATATAAGTGAAGTAGCCGGCTTCGTTCAGACGCTGGGCCATCATCATGGTTTTCTTCACACCGAAGCCCAGGCGGTTGCTCGCGGCCTGTTGCAGTGTGGAGGTGATGAACGGTGCCGACGGCTTGCTGCTGGTCGGCTTGTCTTCACGCTTGACGATGCTGTAGCTGGAGGACTTGAGCTTCTCCAGCGCTGCCGTCGCTTGGGCTTCGTTCAGCGGCTTGAAGGCTTCGCCTCTCTCGCGAGCCACTTCGAAACGCACGGTCGAGCCTTTGGCGGTGCCGAGATCGGCATGCACTTCCCAGTACTCTTCCGGGTTGAACGCGCGGATTTCACGTTCACGCTCGACCACCAGTTTCACGGCAACCGATTGCACGCGACCGGCGGACAGACCACGGGCGATCTTCGCCCACAGCAGCGGTGAGACCATGTAGCCGACGACGCGGTCGAGGAAACGACGGGCCTGCTGCGCGTTCACTCGATCGATGTCGAGTTCGCCCGGCTCCGAGAAGGCTTCCTGAATCGCCTTCTTGGTGATTTCGTTGAACACCACGCGCTTGTAGCGGCTGTCGTCACCACCGATGGCTTCGCGCAGGTGCCAGGCAATGGCTTCCCCCTCGCGGTCCAAGTCGGTTGCGAGATAGATGGTGTCAGCATCCTTGGCGAGCCGGCGCAGCTCTTCGATGACCTTTTCCTTGCCCGGGAGGATCTCGTACTTGGCTTTCCAGCCATGATCCGGATCGACTCCCATGCGAGCGACCAGCTGTTTGCGCGCCTTTTCTTTCGGCGACAAGGCCGGCGCTTCGCCCGCAGCAGCCTTGCCGCGCTTGGCGGCCGGCTCTTTGCTGGCGCTAGCCGAACCGCTGGTGGGCAGGTCTCGGATATGGCCGATACTCGACTTCACCACGTATTCGTTGCCCAAATACTTGTTGATGGTCTTGGCCTTAGCCGGGGATTCCACAATGACCAGCGATTTG
>DATLHT010000209.1:0-3809 GCA_035539795.1 Burkholderiaceae bacterium | reverse complement strand
ATGAATAACGGAACCGTGCTGCAGGCCCAGGGCCTGGTGAAATCGTTCGCGCAGGGCGGACTGCATGTGGACGTATTGAAAGGCGTCGATGTCCGTGTCGAAGCAGGCGAGAAAGTGGCCATCGTCGGTGCCTCCGGCTCCGGCAAGAGCACGCTGCTGCATGTGCTGGGTGGGCTCGACGAGCCGACCGCGGGCACCGTTGCCCTGCAGGGGCGGCCGTTCACCTCGTTGTCGGAAAAGGAGCGCAACCGCCTGCGCAACGAGAAGCTGGGGTTTGTCTACCAGTTCCACCACCTGCTGCCAGAATTCACGGCGCTGGACAATGTTGCCATGCCGCTGCGCATCCGCGGGTTGCGCCAGAACGAGGCGCGCGAGCAAGCGCAGGCCATGCTGGCGCGCGTGGGGCTGGCCGGGCGTTCCGCGCATCGTCCGGGCGAACTGTCCGGCGGCGAGCGCCAGCGCGTCGCCATGGCGCGTGCGCTGGTCGGGCACCCGGCCTGCGTGCTGGCCGACGAGCCGACCGGCAACCTCGACGACGTCACCGCGGGCGGCGTGTTCGACCTGATGCTCGAGCTGTCGCAGACGTTGGGCACCAGCTTTGTCATCGTGACGCACGATCCGGAACTGGCCGGCCGCTGCGACCGCGTACTGCGGTTGCGCGAAGGGCATCTGCATACGGAACGATAAGGCAGGACAGCCGCCATGTGGATCGACACCCACTGCCATCTCGACGCCACGGAATTCGATGCCGACCGTGATGTGGTGGTGGCGTCGGCCCAGGCGGCGGGTGTGCGGCATATCGTGATTCCTGCCGTGGCGGCTTGGAATTTCGAGCGCGTGCGCCATCTCGCGCACCAGTATGCGGGCTGCGTCTACACGCTCGGCATTCATCCGATGCTGGCGCCGCAGGCCACGGACGCCGATCTCGTGACGCTGCGGCGCGAGATCGCGGCCTCGCTCGACGATCCGAAATTCGTCGGCGTGGGCGAGATCGGTCTGGACTATTTCATTCCCGGCCTCGATGCCGAGCGGCAGATGGCGGTGTATGTGGCACAGCTGAAACTTGCGCGCGAGTTCGATCTTCCGGTGCTGTTGCACGTCCGCAAGTCGCAGGATCAGGTGGCTGCGCAGGTGCGCAAGTTCGGCATCCATGCCGGCATTGCCCACGCTTTCAACGGCAGCCCGGAGCAGGCGTACCGCTTCATCGATCAGGGCTTGAAGCTTGGCTTTGGCGGCAATATGACATTCTCGCGGGCGAACCGTATCCGGCGGCTAGCCGTGGAATTACCGCTCGAAGCGCTGGTGCTGGAAACCGATGCGCCGGATATTGCTCCAGCCTGGCTGGCAGACGACCAGTTTGGCGAGCAAGGCAAGGTCCGCAATGTGCCGGGCGAGGTGCTGGGTATCGCGAATGTGCTGGCGCAGTTGCGGGACGTCGCACCCGCGCAATTGGCGATGCAGTTGCGGGAAAACTCCGTGGCCGCGCTACCGCGGCTGGCGTCCATCCTCGCTTGAGCACGGACGCCGAAGCCTGACCGTCAGGGCGCCTGCCGCTTGCAAAAAGCGCGGGCGGCAGCTCGATCGGTCAACGCTTGGTGGAGGTCGCTGGCAGCGGGGCGCCGGTCTCTGCATGCCAGAGACGGACAGTGCCGTCCTCGGCGCCCGATGCGAGGATCTTGCCGTTTTTGGCGGCGACGAGATGGGAGAGGCGCTGGCCCTTGTAGCCACTCATGCGGAATGCACTGTTGCCGCTGGCATCCCATTTGCCGAACGCACTGCCAACCTCGAGAATGTACACACGCTGGCCGGATGCATCCGGCAATATGGCGTACGGACTACCACCTGTGCCAAATGATCCGGTTTGCTGTCCGGAAGACAAATCCAGCGCAATCACGGAATTGCCCTTCACCGGCACATAGACCAGCGTCTTGCCACCATTGACGAGCGCTGCTTCCCGAGCTGCCTGTGCCGCCAGCACGCTCACTTTCTTCCCGGATGCCCGGTCCCAGAGATTGAGGCCGAGTGACGGGTTGGTCGATGCGGTAATGAACTGGCTTTCATTGCCAACCATCAACAGTTGGGTGATGGATGACGACGGAAGCTCGAATTCGGTTTCCTTGCGGAGATTCCCTGTCGCGGCATCAATCTCTGCGAGCACGGGCCAGGCCGGCGTCTTGCTGTGATCGGCATCGCCGATGGCATACAGCGTGCGGCCATCCTGGCTGAAGGTGGCGTGATTCAGCCAGCGCTTGTGCTGGGCATCGTAGAGCATGCGGCCTGTCGCCGCGTCCCAGGCCACCAGATTCTTCTCGCTGGACGTGGCGACCAACCGCTTGCCATCCGGTGAGAGTGCGATCCCGGCGCGCGGCAGCTTCGCTCCCGTATAGGTGCGAAGCTGTTTTCCCGTCGCGGTATCCCAGGCACGCACATTGCCTGCGCGGTCGCTGGAATAGACGGTCTTGCCATCCTTGCTGATCTGGAGGGAGGTGATCCAGCCGTCGTTCTGCATCACCAGCGGCGGGTTCGGGGGCGTATTGGGCTTGTTCACCAGCACCTTCGCCGCACCGCGCGGGGTGCTGTTGCAGGCGTAGACCGTCAGATCCGCAAACTCGAAGGGGCCGCGCGCATAGAACTCGTTCATCGCGATGCCTTCTGCCTCTGCCTTGGTGCGGGCAACCCCCCAGCCGTTGACGAGGCCTTTCTTGTGCGTGAAATAGGAGCCGCACATCGGTCCTGACCACGCCAGCACGATTTCACAATTGCGACTGCCTGCGCCACGCTTGCATTGGGACAGCGCTTCGGCTTCTGCAGCGTCCTGGGACGGATGATCAAACGACCAGCCGTATGCAGTTTTCTTCTGGTTTTCGATGGCCAGGGCAGCGAACTCAACGGAGTTATTCGCTTGCTGTGCAATCGCTACGCCAGACATCATGACAAACGCTGTAGACGCAACATATCGAAACGTACCTGCGAGACCCATCACGACTCCCCTGTGTTTGAATAAGAAAAATATCCAGGATTTTTTATTTTTGGATATTCCGCATGCTCCGCGTATTTCCCTTTTGGATAAATGCGGATTGGCTGGATTCAATATTGTAAGTTAATAATTAATCACAATGTCTGGCGGGCTCCGCCAGCATCGTGCCATGTCTCCGCGAGGGCTGGGCGTTATCTCTGAAAGCCGTCGTCGTAGACCTCAGAAGACGAGGTGCCTGTGCAGTCTTGATGCCTGTCCATGGTGAGCGGGCGATCAGCATGTGGCAGGCTGGTCGATGGCATTTGCTCCGCCCGATGAGCTGGCGAACTGCAGCCTTCGACGTATGGCGCGATTCCTTGGACTTCTGTTCATGCGTGTTCTGTTGCTGGCATTTATCGCTGGAAACTGGTGGCTGCAGCAGCAGGAGTCGCTCGCGTTGTGGTTGCCCGTCTGCGGCGCATGCATGGCGGGTGGCATAGCGTGGGCAATTCATCGCCATGCGCGTCCGGCAGCGATGGCGATGTGTGTCATATGCGTCTGGTGCTGCGGCTGGTCGATGGCGGCATGGCGCGCGGAGTGGCGGCTGTCGGACCGTCTGGATGAGGCATGGGAGGGGCGCGATGTCCTGTTGACAGGCGCGGTGGCGACATTGCCGGCAATGCTTGAGCGTGGTGTGCGCTTTCAGTTCGACGTGTCGGAAAGCGTGCCACCGGACGTCGTGCCGGAAAGAATTGCCGTGACCTGGTACGACGCACAACCACCGCAACCCGGTGAGCACTGGCAGCTGCGCGTCCGCTTGCGGCGCCCGGTGAGCACGGCCAATCCGCATACC
>DATLHT010000208.1:0-11886 GCA_035539795.1 Burkholderiaceae bacterium | reverse complement strand
TTGCCCGCCAAGGGCTAGGCCCAGCAACTGGCGCATCAGAGCGAACTGGTGAGCATGGATGCTGGCGTCTGGACGCTGCGCGTCGCGCTAGCCCACTTGGCTGAAGGTCCGGCGGTGGAGCGGTTCCAGGCGCTGCTCGGCGAGCATCTGGAGCAGCCGGTACGGCTGGCGTTCGAGATTGGGCCGGTGTCGCAGACCGTGGCAATCGCCGATGCGGAAGCACGGGCTGCGGCTCAGGAAGCAGCCGAAGCGTCCATTCACGGCGATCCGTTCGTCCAGGCCTTGCTGCGCGATTTCGATGCGCGCATCGTGCCGGAGTCGATCCAGCCGCGTACAGCCTGAAGCGCGACGGCCGGGAGCGGGCGCTCGGCATGTGTGCCGGAAGACATAGGCTGCCGTGTATGCATCCCCTGCGGCAGCCCAGGCATGAACCATGGCGTGGCAGAGGCCAGCCAGGATGATTTCAAGAACTAGACAGGAGTATTTCCCATGATGAAAGGCCAGCTTGCAGGGCTGATGAAACAGGCCCAGCAGATGCAGGAAAACATGAAAAAGATGCAGGAACAGCTTGCACAGATCGAGGTCGAGGGCCAGTCTGGCGCCGGTCTCGTGAAAGTGGTCATGACCTGCAAGTTCGCCGTCAAGCGGATCACCATCGACCCGAGCCTGGTCGCCGATGGCGAGGACAAGGAGTTGCTCGAGGATTTGGTGGCGGCGGCATTCAACGATGCGGTGCGCCAGGCTGAAGCTACCTCGGCGGAAAAGATGGGCGGTCTGGGTGCCGGCATGGGCCTGCCGCCGGGTTTCAAACTGCCGTTCTAAGGCATGAAGAATCCTGCGCCCGGCGCGCTGCAGCAACTGATCGATGCCTTGCGCGTACTGCCGGGGATCGGTCCAAAATCGGCCCAGCGGATCGCCTATCACCTGTTGCAGCATGACCGGCCGGGCGCGCAACGCCTGGGTGACGCGTTGCTCGGGGCAGTCAACACGGTGCAGCATTGCGAGCGTTGCAACAACTTTACCGAGCAACCGGTGTGCGAGACCTGCCTGGATCCGGAGCGCGATGCTTCGCTGCTGTGCGTGGTCGAAACGCCGGCCGATCAGGTGATGGTCGAGCAGACCATGACCTATCGCGGCCAGTATTTCGTGTTGATGGGCAAGCTCTCGCCGCTCGATGGCGTGGGGCCGCGCGAGATCCATCTCGACCGGCTGCTGCGCCGGGCGGTTGACCCCGCCTTCGGCGGTGTGAGCGAGGTGATTCTCGCCACCAACTTCACCAACGAAGGCGAGGCCACAGCGCACTATATCGGCGAAATGCTCAAGGCGCGCGGCGTGAAAGTGTCGCGCCTGGCACGCGGTGTCCCGGCAGGCGGTGAACTCGAGTACGTCGATGCCGGGACGATCGCCCGCGCCGTGCTCGATCGTCGCGCGGTCTGACATGAACCTCGCGCGCGTCGATCTGGTCACGCTGGCGTTGTTCGTAGCCGTCGCGCGGCATGGCAGCATCTCGGCCGGGGCACGGCAATCGCATCTCGCCGTGGCCGCGGCCAGCAAGCGCATCTCCGATCTGGAGGCAGCGGTGGGGACGCCGCTGCTGTATCGCCAGGCCACCGGCGTCGAACTGACCGAGGCCGGGCAAACCTGCTTCAGCCACGCGGTCGGCATTCTCGAGGATGTCGAGCGCATGGCAGGCGTGCTGTCCGACTACGCCTCAGGTACGCGCGGGCAGGTACGCATCTGGGCCAATACCTCGGCCATCACGCAGTTCCTGGCCGACGATCTGGCGGCCTTCCTGCAGCAGCATCCGACCATTCGTGTCGAGATCGAAGAGCAGAACAGCAACGACATTGTGTCCGCCTTGATGGAGAATCGTGCGGACATCGGCATCTTTGCCGACCGTACGCCGTCGTCCACCCTCACGACCTTGCCATACCGCGAGGACGAACTGGTCGTCGTCGCGCCGCCTGATCATCCGCTGACGGCATTCGAGGCGGTCGATTTCGTTGACACGCTGGCCTATGACTTCGTCGGTCTGTCGCGTAATACCTCGCTGGCTGCGCGTCTGCTGGAGGAGAGCAGCCGGATCGAGAAGCCATTTCCGCTCCGCATCCAGGTGCGCAGTTTCGATGCCATGTGTCGGATGGTGCGGGCCGGTCTGGCCGTGGGCATCCTGCCGCGCATCGCAGCGGAACCGCATGCGCAAGCCATGCAGCTAAAGATTGTGCCGTTGCGCGATGCCTGGGCGCGGCGCATGCTGCAGGTTGGCGTGCGCGATGCGAATGCGCTGACGGTGTCGTCACGCATGCTGGTCACGCATTTGTGCGGAGCGCATTCGCCGTTTGCATAAAATGCAATTAACCGCCAAGTTTTTAACGCGCACCAGAGAATTGGGCGCTCGCAGAGGGCGGGGACATTCGGGACAAGAGGGAAAAACAATGGTGCGAAGTGGGGTGCCTGAGGTTGTCGGCGCACCATCACATCATCAGACCGTCGGACCCGTACAAGCATTCTGCCGAAGGTGGCGGAGAAAATGCATCAGATTGCGGCCCGCATGCAGGCATGCTGCTGGGCCGATTTCAAGGATTCATGCGCCGTGTTACGCGCGAGATTGGAGAGTTGTCGAAATGTTCGATAAGACATTCTGGAAGCAGTTTTTGATTGCCTCGGTGCTGTTCCTGGCCGGATGGCTTACCTTTAATACCGATCTTCTGGGCTGGTAAGCGCGAAGGCCGCGAAGCCGCCATCATGCGGCCTTGCGGTGTCACGCCATACCATCGCCAGGGACGCTCCCCGATCGGGTCAGGGCACGATGACGATCTTGCCCGTGACCTGGCGGGCCTCCATATCCTTGAGCGCTTGCGCCGTATCGTCCAGTCTGTAGCGTGCGGAGACGTGCGGGCGGAGTTGGCCGGTACGGATCCATGCATGCATGGCGGCGAAGTTGGCGCGATTGGCATCCGGATTGCGGCGCGCGAATTCTCCACGGAACACGCCGACCAGGGAGGCGCCTTTCAGCAGCGGCAGATTGAAAGGCAGGCGCGGAATCTCGCCATTTGCAAAACCCACGATCAGATAGCGGCCGCCCCATGCGATTGAGCGGAAAGCAGGTTCAGCATAGCTGCCGCCCACGGGATCGTAGATGACATCAGGGCCGTTGCCCCCCGTCAGCACCTTGAGCCGCTCGCGCAAGTCCTCATTGCTGTAGTTGATGGTCTCGTCTGCGCCATGCTCGCGGCAGACGGCGAGCTTGGCATCGGTCGAGGCTGCGGCGATCACGCGTGCGCCGAGCGCCTTGCCGATTTCGATGGCTGCGATACCGACACCGCCTGCCGCACCGAGCACCAGCAACGTTTCCCCGGCGCGCAACTGTCCCCGATCGATCAGTGCATGATATGAGGTGCCATAGGTCAGCGTGAATGCCGCGGCCGTGTCGAAATCGAGCCCTTCTGGCATCGGCATGACCAGCGCCGCGGTAGTGCGAGCCTGCTCGGCGAACGCGCCCACGCCCACATAAGCCATGACCGGATCGCCGGGGGCCACATGCGAGACACCGGCGCCGACGGCGCGCACGATGCCTGCCACCTCCGCGCCAGGTATAAAGGGCAGTTCAGGCTTGTTCTGATACTTGTTCTGGATGATCAGGACGTCCGGAAAATTCACGCCGGCCGCTTTCACGTCGATGACGACCTCTCCGGCAGCGGGTGTCAGATCTGGGAGATCTTCGACGATCAGTGATTCGGGCGGTCCCCATGCTTTGCACACTACGGCTTTCACGGCAGCTCCGTCATCTCGTTGGTTGAAGCGAAAAGTGTAGCTCATAAAAAGAACGGTCGTTCTGTTTCATCGTCGGTCGAGGCGGCTTTTTTGCCAGCGGCGGTGCGAATCGTCACGGGCGGTCGGTTACAATCTCGCCATGCATATCCTCATCGCCAACGACGACGGTTATCTGGCCCCCGGCCTGGCCGCGTTGCATGCCGCGCTTGCGCCGCTGGGGCGCGTAACCGTGATCGCGCCCGAGCAGAATCACAGCGGTGCTTCCAACTCTCTCACCCTGCAACGCCCCCTGTCGATCTTCGAGGCCAGTGGCGGTATCCAGGATGGTTTCCGGTTCGTGAACGGTACGCCGACCGATTCGGTGCACATCGCATTGACGGGTCTGCTCGAGACACGTCCCGATCTCGTGGTGTCCGGCATCAACCAGGGACAGAACATGGGCGAGGACGTGCTCTATTCCGGAACCGTGGCGGCCGCCATCGAAGGCTACCTGTTTGGAATCCCGTCGTTTGCATTTTCACAAGTCGACAAGGGCTGGGCACATCTCGATACGGCGGCACGTGTGGCGCGCGAAATCGTCGAGCGCTACATCGCCGAGCCGCTTGATGCGCCGTGCCTGATCAACGTCAATATTCCGAGTGTGCCGTATGCCGAGCTGAAAGGTTGGCGTGCAACGCGACTTGGTAAGCGCCACCCGTCTCAACCAGTGATTCGCCAGACCAATCCCCGTGGCGAGCCGATCTACTGGATCGGCCCGGCCGGCGATGCGCGTGATGCCTCGGAGGGGACGGATTTCCATGCGACAGCCAATGGTTATGTTTCGATGACGCCATTGCAGCTTGACCTGACGCATACCCAGCAGATGGCCGACGTTGCCAGGTGGGCGCGGTGACAGCCTCCTGGGTATTGGCTACATGGCGCGGCAGGCTTGCGGGAGCAAGGCGTTGACGGCTACCAAGCGAAAATTCCCGTTGCCGCTCGATGCCGTGGTTGCGCCGCGCCCGAAGACGGTCGAGAAGCCGCGTGTCTCGGCCGGTGTGCATGCGGCAGGTGGACGCCAGGGGGCGACAGTTGCTCCTGCACGCCCAGTCACCCCAGTACGCTCGCCAGCGATCCGTACGCCCGCACCTGCCCATCCGCCCGTACCCGAGAGTGCCGTGAACCAGCAAACGCGCAATGCCAGCGTCGCAGGCGGTGGCATGGCCTCCGACCGCGCGCGCCAGGCGCTCGTTGGTCGGCTGCGCAAGAGTCAGATTCGTGATGAGCTGGTGCTGGCAGCCATAGGTACGGTCCCACGCCATCTGTTCATCGATGGGGGCCTGGCCTCCCAGGCATATGAAGATGCGGCGCTGCCGATCGGACACCAGCAGACCATTTCCAAGCCTTCGGTGGTGGCGCGCATGATCGAACTGCTGCGGCAGGGCCATGCACCGGGCAGCCGCCTTGGCAAGGTACTGGAGATCGGTACAGGCTGCGGTTATCAGGCCGCAGTCCTGAGCCTTGTCGCCGGTGATGTGTACTCGATCGAGCGGATTCGGCCGTTGCACGAGAAAGCGAAATCGAACCTTCGGCCGTTACGGCTGCCAAATGTTCGATTGCACTATGGCGATGGCATGGTCGGATTGCCGCAGGCTGCGCCGTTCGATGCAATTATCCTCGCCGCCGCAGGTATGGAGATCCCGCAGGCACTGCTGGACCAATTGTCGGTCGGTGGCCGGCTGATTGCACCGGTCGTTGCTTCCGACAGCGGTAGAGATGGCGGGGTGCGACAGCAATTGCTGCTGATCGAACGCCGGAGCCGATATCAGTTTCACCGGACCGCGCTTGAAGCGGTATTTTTTGTTCCGCTAAAATCCGGGATAGTTTAAGGCTTGCCGTCCAGTCGGCAGATCCGGAAGGCAGTACCGTGTCCGGCCATGGGGCGGCAGTCGATGCCGCATCGTAGGCGGCTCCACCGGGCAGCCGTGTCACCAGATTCACCTGCATACAAGAAAATATGACGACATCGATCCGTTCCTCCCGAGGTGGGCTGCTTGCCCTGACTGTACTACTCAGTGCTCTTCTCGCCGCTTGCGCATCTTCTCCCATGCCGGCACCGGTAGTGGACCGTACGGGGCGCAGCACCACGATCACCGGTGCGCCGCTCGCACCCGTCCAGCCGGGGTTTTATCGTGTGAAGCGTGGCGATACGCTGTATCGCATTGCGCTTGAGCATGGTCAGTCCTACCGCGACGTGGCGGCCTGGAACAACATCACCAATCCTGCGCAGATCGAGGTCGATCAAGTGTTGCGGGTAGCGCCGCCGGGTGCCAGTGTGGCCAGCAGCGGTGTCTCATCGATGCCGGTGACGCCGGGCACAGTTGAAGTCCGCCCACTGGACACGCCGCCGGCGACGTCCACGGAGCCCTCGGCCAACGGTGTGACGGCTACCAGCACAGGCCTTTCGCTGTCGTGGCCGGTCAAGGGCGCGATGCTGGCCCGCTTTGACGACAAGGCGAATAAAGGTATCGATATCGGTGGCGCGCGTGGCACGCCGATCCTGGCCGCCGCGGATGGCCGCGTCATTCATGTCGGCCCCTTGCGCGGTTACGGTAATCTTGTCATCATCAAACATGACGACACCTATCTGACGGCATACGGAAACAACGATCAGGTCGTGGTAACCGAGCAGGCGACCGTCAGAAAGGGACAGAAAATCGCCGAAATGGGCAGCAGCGATTCCGATCGCGTCAAACTCCATTTCGAGGTCCGACAAAACGGGAAACCTATCGACCCGATGCGGTTCCTGCCACCACAGTGAGCGGCTATGCCCCGTCAGAAAGCCAATCGCCCTTCAAGCCCCGGTTCCGAGGGTGTCGCGGCCGAGCCGGCGCTGACGCGTGCCCGCAGCAAGGGGCGCAGCAAGAGCGCGGTCGCGCAGGATGAGGCCGTGGTAACTGCCGGGGAGCACGAGGAAGGGATGCTGCAGGCAGAAGTCCTCACCGACAGTGCTGATCTGCACGAGGGGCTCGAGGATCACAGCGAAGACCGTCACGAGGACCACGACGATGACGACGAGGCTGACAGCGCACGCGCCGACGACGAGGATGAAGAAAGCAGCGACACTGACAAACCAGCCCGTGCCGAGGACGATTTTCGCTCGACATTGCATACTGAGCTTGCCGCCGATACGGTACAGCATTATCTGAATCGCATCAGCATCAAGCCGCTGTTGTCGGCGCCCGAAGAACTCCACTTTTCCACGCTGGCACGCCAGGGCGATTTCCACGCACGGCAGACCATGATCGAGCGCAACCTGCGCCTGGTCGTCAGCATCGCCAAGGGCTACCTCAATCGCGGTGTGCCGTTGCTCGATCTGATCGAGGAGGGCAACCTCGGGCTGATGCATGCCATCGAAAAGTTCGATCCTGAGCGCGGCTTCCGTTTTTCCACCTATGCGACCTGGTGGATCCGCCAGAGCATCGAGCGCGCCATCATGAACCAGGCCCGGACCGTGCGCCTGCCGGTGCATGTCATTCGCGAACTGAATCAGGTCTTGCGCGCCAAGCGGCATCTCGAGAAGAGCGGCGGCGATGGCCGCGATGCCAGCCATGAGGACATCGCACACCTGCTTGGCAAGACCGCAGACGAGGTGCAGGATATTCTTGGACTCAACGAGCACACGACCTCGCTCGATACACCGTTCGATCTCGATCCCGGTTCCAGCCTGCTCGATTTCCTGTCGGACGAACATGGCGCGTCCCCGGACCAGGAAGTCGCGCACCGCGAACTCGAGCACCTGATGAAGGCGTGGCTCGGCAAGCTGACCGACAAGCACCGCTACGTCATCGAGCGGCGCTTCGGACTCAACCATATCGAACCTGCAACGCTTGAAGAACTGGCCGACGAGATGGGCCTGACGCGCGAACGCGTGCGCCAGATCCAGCAGGAAGCGCTGGTCAAGCTCAAGCGCCATTTTGCTTCCCAGGGCGTGCGCAAGGACGCCGTACTATGACCCCTGTTCTGGTTTTCGACATCGAGACGATCCCCGATGTGGCCGGCTTGCGCCGGTTGCACGGCCATGTGGCGACACTCAGCGACGCCGAGGTCGCGGAGCTGGCTTTTGCGGCGCGCCGTGAAAAGACCGGCAGTGATTTCATGCCGCATTACCTGCAGCGGATCGCGGCTATCTCCTGCGTCATGCGCCGTACCCAGCGTGACGGCACACCGGTGTTCCATGTCGGGTCGCTGGGCCGGCCCGAAGACGACGAAGCCACGCTGATCCAGAAATTCTTCGAGCTGATCGAGAAATACACGCCGCAACTGGTGTCGTGGAACGGCGGCGGCTTCGATCTGCCGGTACTGCACTACCGTGCCATGGTGAACGGCGTGGCGGCCCCGCGCTACTGGGAGATGGGCGAGGGCGGCGATGTGGACAGTCGTGATTTCAAGTGGAACAACTACATCAGCCGCTACCATATGCGGCACCTGGACCTGATGGACCTGCTGGCCATGTACCAGCCGCGAGCCAGCGCACCACTGGATGAGCTCGCTCGCCTGTGCGGATTTCCCGGCAAACTCGGCATGGACGGCAGCAAGGTGTGGGAAGCCTACCAGCAAGGCGAGCTTGCTGCGATTCGGGCATACTGCGAGACCGACGTCGTCAACACGTACCTGGTCTATTGCCGCTTCCAGCTGATGCGCGGCGGCTTCACGCAGGCCGAGTTTTTCAAGGAAGTCGCCTTCGTGCAGGAAGCGCTGGCGGCTGAGGCCGGCGAGCATTGGGGCGAGTACCTCGATGGTTTCGATCCTGCCCTGCAGGCTCAGCTGGAACAGCTTCTCGAGAGCGAATCGTAGGCCGCCCAGTGGCGCGCGGGCGGGCGTCGGAAGAGCGACTCCGCTGCGCCTCCGCATGCACGTGCTGACCTGTGCTTGCCATGTGATGCCATTGTCGCGGCGTCGCAATCCATATCCTGATAATGCTGTATGTTCAAATTTATTGATTCGCCTGCGGCGTCCGACGCCGTGCCTGCCTTGCCCGTGACCTCTTCCGCTGGGTTGCCCGACGGGCTCCTGGATATTGAGTCGTGCGATATCGAGGGGCGCGGGGTGGGGCGGCTGACCAACCCAGACGGGACCCCCGGCAAGGTGGTATTCGTCGAGGGCGCGTTGCCGGGCGAGCGCGTGCGCTATCGGACCTACCGCAGTAAGCGGCGCTTCGAACTGGCGGAGCTGGAGGAAATCGTCCGGCCGACCACCATCCGGGTAACGCCGAAATGCGAGTTCTTTGGCACCTGCGGCGGCTGTTCGATGCAGCATGCGGATGCCATGGCGCAGGTCGCCTTCAAGCAGCGGGTGCTTGAAGACAATCTCGTCCACCTCTCGCGGCTGCGGCCTGATCGCATCATGCGGCCGATTGCCGGACCGAGCTGGGGTTACCGCTATCGCGCCCGGCTGTCGGTGCGCTACGTGGCCAGCAAGGGCGGGGTACTGATCGGCTTCCACCAGAAGAAGAGCAGCTATATCGTGAACATGACACGTTGCGAGATCCTGCCGCCGCATGTCTCGGCGCTGCTGGTGCCACTGCGCAAGCTGATCGAGAGCCTATCGGTGCGGGAGCGCATGCCCCAGATCGAGCTCGCAGTGGGTGACGCCGTGACGGCGCTGGTACTGCGTATCCTGCAGCCGCTGACATCTGCGGACGAGGCCGCGCTGCGCACGTTCGCCGATACGCATGGCATCCAGTTCTGGCTTCAGCCGGACGGACCGGCGAGCGCCCGTCCTTTCCATCCGCTGGGGCCGGCCCTGACGTACACGCTGCCGGAATTCGACATCGTCATGCCGTTCCGGCCGACCGACTTTACGCAGGTCAATCACCAGATCAATCGTGTGTTGGTGAGCAAGGCACTGCGCCTGCTGCGAATCGAGCCGGATGACAGGCTCCTCGACCTGTTCTGCGGGATCGGCAATTTCACGCTGCCGATGGCGCGCCGAGCGGCCTTCGTCATGGGGATCGAGGGCAGTGAGGCGCTGACCACGCGTGCCATGGACAATGCCCGTCACAACGGGCTGGCAGAGAAAACCCGATTTGCTTCGCGCAATCTGTTCGAGGTTACCGCCGACGAACTCGAGGTGCTCGGCGCATTCGACAAGTGGCTGATCGACCCGCCGCGTGAAGGCGCCCTGGAGGTTGTCACAGCCCTGGCCGCGCTGCATCAGCGCGGGAGCGCCGTGCTTCCGGAGCGGATCGTCTATGTGTCCTGCAATCCCGCGACGCTGGCACGCGACGCCTCACTGCTGGTGCACGAGGCGGGTTATGCGTTGGAGCAGACCGGGGTAGTCAATATGTTCCCGCATACCTCGCACGTAGAGTCCATTGCCGTCTTTGAGCGCATCAGGCCGGCTGTTGCATGAGGGCCATATGTGGGAGGCATGTGCAGGGGAATGGACAGCATATGCCCCAGATTGTTGAAATTCTTTCTTATCGTGCCCAAACAAAAAGCCGGCTTCAGCCGGCTTTTTGTTGATCTGCTGCAGGAAGGTTATTCGCGATTGCCGCCGAATACGCCCAGCAAAGCCAGCAGATTAGTGAAGATGTTGTAGACGTTCAGGTAGATGGCAAGCGTGGCCGTAATGTAGTTGGTTTCGCCGCCATTCACGATGCGCTGCACGTCATACAGGATGAACGCCGAGAAAATGCCGATCGCGAGCACCGAGATCGTCAGCATCAGCGCCGGCAGCTGCAGCCAGATATTGGCGACCGCCGCCACGATGATCAGCAGCACGCCCATCATCAGCCACTTGCCCAGGCCCGAGAAATCGCGCTTGGTGGTGGTGGCGATCGATGCCATGACCGTGAGGATGGCAGCAGTGCCGCCAAACGCCGTCATGATCAGGGTGCCGCCGTTGGTGAAGCTGCCCAGCGTGTAGCCAATCAGGCGCGACAGCATCAGGCCCATGAAGAACGTGAAGCCGAGCAGGAGCACTACGCCCATGCTGCTGTTCTTGAACTTCTCGATGGCGAAGAAGAACCCGAAGGCGACTGCCATGAAGACGATGAAGCCAATGAACGGGCTACCAGTGAAGAACGAGAACCCCATCTGCACGCCCAGCCAGGCGCCGATGACGGTCGGTACCATGGAAATGGCCAGCAGCCAGTAGGTGTTGCGCAACACGCGGTTGCGGACTTCCCCGATGCTGGTGCTGGTGGAACCAGCATGGCCAAAGCCATAGGGATTCACTTTGTTGTCCATCAGTCGACTCCTGTTGTGCACCGCTACGCGGCGCGATTACCCCGAATGTGGCGCCGGAATGGCTATGTTGCAAGACCTGTACCGGTATTTTTTGAGGCGTATTCGCCTCATTCCGACGCCATGCGTGTCATGATGCCATAAACGCATGGCTGCAGATTAGAACGGAATGGCACGGCGCAGTTCAGTTTTTTTCAGTGCAGTCCGGCAGGCCGCAAAAGTGGGGGCAAAACCGGCCCAAAGCTTGGCCTGACGCTGATTTGTTGCTGTGTTCATGCTAGAATTGCGAGCTTAATTTAAACCTAACCCATTCATTTTTTGGAGTTTTTTATGGCTATCGAACGTACCCTGTCGATCATTAAGCCGGACGCCGTGGCAAAGAATGTGATCGGCCAGATCTACAGCCGTTTCGAAAGCGCCGGTCTGAAGGTGATCGCCGCCAAGATGGTTCACCTGTCGCGCGGCGAAGCCGAGCAATTCTATGCTGTGCACAAGGAGCGTCCGTTCTTCAAGGATCTGGTCGACTTCATGGTCTCCGGCCCGGTGATGATCCAGGCGCTGGAAGGCGAGAATGCCATCGCCAAGAACCGCGAACTGATGGGCGCCACCGACCCTAAGAAGGCCGAGAAGGGCACGATCCGCGCCGATTTCGCCGACAGCATCGACGCCAACGCCGTGCACGGCTCGGACGCCGCTGAAACCGCTGCCGTGGAAGTTGCTTTCTTCTTCCCCGGAATGAACGTTTACAGCCGCTGATCGTCCATTTCCTAACGGAAAAATGCTGACTGAAGTGCGCGCGGATATGTCTTCTCTCGTCAACCTGCTCGATTTTGATGCGGACGGTCTGGCTGCCTATTGCGGCCAGCTCGGGGAGAAGCCGTTC
>DATLHT010000207.1:0-11125 GCA_035539795.1 Burkholderiaceae bacterium | reverse complement strand
GCATCGTGGGCTGACCTGATGGTCACGGTATTCGTGACCGAGGCGGCCACTGCCGTCATCGCCGGCCGGCTGGCCGGCCGCGCAGAGCGCCTGCTCGCCAATCAGGTGAATATGGTGGGCCGCGACAGCGCTTTTCATATGGCGTACTGCATCGGCTGGCTGAAAGTCATGGCGGAGCATGAGATGGCGAGCCTGCAGGCAGCCGTGGCGACCCGCTTGCCGCTGGCCTTGCGCTGGGTGGAGCAGAGCGATCCGTCTGCCCGGGAAGCCTTCATCGAAGCCTGTGCGCCGTTGGCCGAGCTGGCTGGCAGCCCCCTGCCGGCTGCAGCCGCGCGTCCATCGCAATGGGATGCACAGCTCGCTCGCCACCAAGCCTTGCCAGATGGATTGTGGAATATCGTCCGGTTCAAAGACGCCGAGCTGCTGGCATGAAGCGCACGCGGCAATTGCCGGATGCGGATGACTTTGGCATTGATATCAGTGCGGTGGAATGTCCATTGTGCGAATCGTCGTCAGTGCGCTTCGAAGGCATGACGGGCGGGGCTGCAAACGAATTGTTGATGCGGTGCAATGATTGCAAGTCGTTCTTTTTTGTATTGAAGGACCCGGCTTTTCTGGCCACACGCCGGGACAAGCCGGACTAGGCAGCACACTGGCTGCGCAGGGCAGGATATCGCCTCTTATGCGGACAGTGGTTCGGTCTTGACAGAAACATTCGTTAGGTAAGGAAAAGCCAATCGCTATGCTTTTTTCCCGGCCTATGAATAGGCGCTCATCTCAAGACTGAAGGGAATATGCAGCGATGTTTCAATTCAAACTAAACGAGGGGACAATGAAAAACAATCTGCTCAGAGTCATGTTGCTCGCCACGGGTCTGCTGCTCGGAACTACCCAGGCGATAGCGTACCCGGACAAGCCAGTGCGCGTGATCGTGCCCTGGCCAGCCGGTGGTGGTGCGGACTATGTTGGACGCGCCTTTGGCAAAGAGCTATCGGAACTCTGGAAGCAGCCGGTGGTAATCGACAACATCGGCGGTGCAGGTTCCATCGTCGGAGCCGAGCGCGCAGCGCGCGCGACGCCAGACGGCTACACGTTCATGGTGACCATCAACGGCACCATCACCAGTAACCGCTTCCTCTACAAGAACATGCCCTATGACCCGGACCGAAGTTTCATGCCGGTGTCGCTGCTGGTGCAGAGCGGGCAGCTGATTCTCGTCAACAAGTCCGTGAAGGCAGACAACCTGAAGGATTTCGTCGACTACGTGCGCAAGCAGCCGGGCGGCGTGAGCTACGCTTCCTACGGCAATGGCACGCAGCCGCACCTGCTGTTCGAACTGCTCAAGAAGCGCGAAAAGATCGACATGCTGCATGTGCCGTACAAAGGGTTGGCGCCTGCGCTGACCGGTGTCATGGGGAATGAAGTGCAACTGACCATCGTCAGCCCGAGCAGCGCAACCGCCGCGCTCGGGTCGGGCCGCACCAAGCCGCTGGCCATTGGTTCGTCGACGCGCGCCAGTGTCATGCCGAACGTGCCGACCGTGGCCGAGTCCGGCTATCCGTACCTGAATGCCACGATCTGGTTTGGCATGTTTGCACCCAAGGGCACGCCGCAGGCGGTCATCGACAAGGTGCAGAAGGATATTGCCACTGTGGTCAAGCGGCCCGATTTTGCCAAGGCGCTGGAAGAGCGGGGCTTCGATATCGTGGCCAGCACGCCTGCGCAATTCACCAAGGTGATTCAAGACGAAGTGGCACGCACCGCGGAAATGGCAGAAGCCGCCAACGTCAAGCCTGAATGACCATCCGACTGCCACACCATTCGCCTCAACGCTTCCCTGGAGCCTGTTTCAGCATGCACACCCCATCCGCACTGGACGCATTTTTCCAACCGCGCAACATCGCCGTCATCGGCGCATCGGGCGATCTCGGGAAGATGGCGTCGCGGCCGCTCACCTATCTCCGCAAGCACGGATTCAAAGGCGGCATCTATCCGGTCAATCCCAAGTATGAAGAGCTCGGCGGCTTCAAATGCGTGGGCGAGATCGAAGCATTGCCGGCGGACATCGACTTGGCGCTGATTTCCCTGCCGGCGGCGATGATTCCGGATACGGTGCAGCGCTGCGCGGCCAAGGGCGTTCGCGCGGTCACCATCCTCTCCGGCGGCTTCGGCGAGTTGGGCACGGAAGAAGGGCTGGCGATCGACACGGCCCTGCGGCAGGTGGTGGCAGATACCGGCATCCGCGTGTGTGGGCCGAACTGCCAGGGCGGCGTGAATCTGTTCGACCATGTCGCGGCAACCTATTCCGGTGCCTTGTCGAGCGAAACCCTCAGCGCCGGCCCGATTGCCTTGGTGACGCAGAGCGGCGTGTTCGGTGGACTGGTATTTGCCGCAGCACAGGAAGAAGGTATCGGTGTCGGTTTCTGGACCAGCACCGGCAACGAGCTGGATCTGACTTTCAGCGATTTTCTCGATTACGCCGTGCAGGACGAACGTATCCGCGTGGTGGGCGGCTATCTGGAAAGCGTGAAGGATGACGGCGAACGGTTTGTCGCGGCACTGCGCCGGGCGCGCGAAGCCGGCAAGCCGGTGGTGCTGCTGAAAACCGGCCGTACCGATGCCGGCCGCGCCGCAGCGGCCTCGCATACGGCGGCATTGGCGGGTTCCGATGAAGGTTATACCGCGGCCTTCCGCAAGGGCGGCGCAGTGCGTGTCGCATCGTCGGATGCCTTCCGCGACCTGGTCGCTGCATTCTCGACTGGTCGCATTCCGCGTGGCAAGCGTGTGGCTGTGCTCTCCATTTCAGGCGGTGCCGCCACGTTGATGGCCGATGACTGTAGCGAACGCGGGCTGGAAATTGCCGTGTTCTCGGAAACACTACGCGATCGCCTCTCGACCGTCGTGCCAACCTTCGGCAGCGTGCTCAATCCGGTGGACCTGACCGGGCAGCTAGTGGCCGATGCGTCGCTGCTGGAAAAAGCTGCCCGCATCATCATCGACAGCGGCGAGGCGGATGTCCTGAGCATCTTCATCGGCATGTGCGACGGCAACAAGGATGAACTGGTGGAGGTCATCGGCCGTCTGGCGCACGCGACCGATCTGCCGATCTTCGTGACCTGGGTCGCGGCGGCGGATCGCACCATCTACCCCCGTATCCGTACGCTTGGTATTCCCGTGTTTCATGATCCGACTGCCTGTATCGCCACGGTCGCAAGCATGGTGGAATGGGTCGAGGAATGTGCGCTCCCCGAGCAGCCAGATGTTTCTGCTAGCGTGCATGCTGGTTTGCTGGAAGCACTACGCGCGCGTCCGGCCGGCATGATGTCGGAGGCATCGGTCAAAGGCATGCTGGCCACCGCCGGATTGCCAGTGCCGCGCGGTCAGTTGGTCCGCCAGGCAGATGCTGCGCGCCGCGCCGTGGCAGAGGTCGGCGGCGATGCAGTCATGAAGCTGCAGGCGGTGTCGGTGCCGCACAAGTCGGATATCGGCGGCGTGCGCGTCGGCGTCTCCGTTGAACAGGCCGAAGAAGCATTCCTTGCCTTGCAGAAACTGTTTCCGGAAGACGCCGAGGGGGTGCTCGTGGAGGCGCGCGTGCGCGATGCCACGGAGTGCTTTATCGGCATCCAGCAGCATCCGATTTTCGGGCCGATGGTCGCCGTCGGTCTTGGTGGCGTGTTCATTGAAATCTTCCGCGATGCGGCCATCCGTCTCGCGCCGGTCAGCCATACAGAGGCTGTCTCGATGATCAGGAGTCTTCAGGGTTACCCGATCCTGCAGGGCACGCGCGGCCGGAAGCCGCGCGATATCGATGCGCTGGCACGGCTGGTGCAGCAGGTATCGGAGATCGCCGCAGCCGGCCGCGACACCATCCAGGAGATGGACCTCAACCCGGTATTCGTGCAGGCGCAGGGCTGCGGTGTTGTCATCGGCGACGCCTTGCTGGTGCGCAAGTAAATCCAACAACCAGAGGCCGGCCGGGCTTGCCTGGCCGATCTCCACAGCGCGCTTCAACGAATGCGTTTCACGGGCATTCGAGCGAACCAACCTAACCACAAGACAGAAAGGAAGGCAGGAGCATGGCAGACGATCTCATAACGCGCGTCGAGAACCGCGTGGGCTATATCACTTTCAACCGGCCCAAGGTATTGAATTCCTTCACCCCGGATTTCCTGCGCACTGTCATGGAGGCCGTGCAGGCCTACGAGAAGGACAAGGACGTACGCGTCATCGTGCTGACCGGCGCGGGCGAGGCCTTCTCGTCGGGTGGCGATAAGGGTTTCCTCGACGCGCTTACGCAGATGACGCCCATCGAGATCCGCTCGACCGTCTACACCTATTTCGCCGGTGCCGCCAAGGCCATCAAACTGTGCAGCAAGCCGACGATTGCCGCGGTGAATGGTCCGGCGGTGGGTGCGGGCTGTGAAATTGCCGTGGCCTGCGATTTCCGGGTAGTGGCACGCAAGGCGTTCTTCTGTGAATCGTGGATCGATCTCGGCATTATCCCGCCGCTCGGCGGCATGTTCCTGTTGCCGCGCTTGATCGGCCTCGGCCGTGCCAGCGATATGGTGATGCGCGGTGTGCGCGTGTACGGCGACGAAGCGGCTGCCATCGGGCTGGCCAACCAGGTGGTCGACGGCGAAGCGCTAGAACAGGCGACCCGCGAGTTTGCCGAGGATCTCGCCCGCAAGGCGCCGCTGGCGCTGTCGATCGCCAAGGATGGACTGCGTCGCGGCCTTGAATCGACGATGGAGGGCGAGTGGGGGTTCAACGTGTATGCGCAGAGCATGCTGCTGAACGGTCCGGATTTCGAAGAAGCGGTCCAGGCGATGCAGCAGAAGCGCCGTCCGGAATTCTGAGGCACGGCGATGCAGGAGCAAGCATTAAAACTGGAAGGCAGCCGCCAGAACATTGCGGTGATCCATATCGACAGTCCGCCGGTGAACAGCCTGGGACATGCCACGCGTGCCGCGCTGGCCGAGCGTATCAGGGCAGCGCACGCGTCGGAGAACATCCAGGCAATTGTCCTCACCGGCGCCGGCAAGCTGTTTTCCGCAGGTGCCGATATCCGCGAATTCGATCGTCCGGAAGTGTGGCAATCGCCGGACCTCAGTGAGCTGATCGCACTGATCGAACGCGGTCCCAAACCGGTCGTCGCGGCGATCCATGGCATGGCGATGGGAGGCGGGCTCGAGCTCGCACTCGGCTGCCATGCCCGCGTAGCAACGCATGCCGCCTTGCTGGCGCTGCCGGAGGTCAAGCTGGGGCTGCTACCGGGCGCTGGCGGCACGCAGCGGCTGCCCCGCCTTGCGGGGCTCACCCGCGCGCTGGACATGATCGTCTCGGGCGAGCCGCAAACGGCTGCGGTCCTGCAGGGCACGCCCTTGCTGGATCAGGTGGTTGAGCATGAGGATGCCCTGTTGCCCGCGGCGGTGGCGCTGGCGGAACGGATGGGCGAACGCGGTGAGCGGCCGATGGCGAGCGCACGCAGTGTCACGGCGGAACATGCCGATGTCCAGCTTGCTGCGGCGCGCGAACAGGCGATGCGGCGCACCCCGCGCCAGCCGGCCAAGCGCCGCTGCATCGACGCCGTGGAGGCAAGCCTGGCCCTGCCGTTTGAGGCTGCGCTCGAGCGCGAGCTGGCGTACTTCCATGAACTGTCGGCCTCGCCGGAATCGCGTGCCCTGCGGCATCTGTTCTTTGCCGAGCGCGCCGCTTCGTCCATTGCAGATCTTCCGAAAGAGACGCCGGTGCGTTCGATCCGCAGCGCTGCGGTGGTGGGGGCCGGCACCATGGGCGCCGGGATTGCGCAGTGCCTGATGGAAGCCGGCATTCCGGTGAAGTTGCTGGAGGCCTCGCAGGCAGCTCTGGATCGCGGCATGGCGACCATCACAGGGCAGTATCAGCGCGCACGCGACAAGGGGCGTATCGACGAGGCGCGCGTGGCGGCATGCCTGAAGCTCGTGACGCCGGTGCTGGACTACGCCGCGCTTGGCGACGTCGATATCGTCATCGAAGCGGTGTTCGAGCAATTCGAGGTCAAGGAGAAGGTCTTCCAGTCGCTCGATGCCGTGATGAAGCCGGGCGCGATCCTGGCCACCAATACGTCGATGCTCGACATCAATCGGTTGGCTGCAACCATCAGCCGGCCGGGCGATGTGGTCGGCACGCATTTCTTCAGTCCTGCGCATGTTATGCGCCTGCTCGAGGTGGTGCGTGGCGACAAGACCAGCGCAGACGTGCTGGTGACGGTGATGCGCCTCGCCAAGAAGCTGGGCAAGACAGCCGTGGTGGCGCGTGTTTGCGATGGCTTCATCGGCAACCGCATGATTGAGCAATATCTGCGGCAGGCCGGCTTTCTGCTGGAGGAAGGCGCGACGCCGGCACAGGTGGACCGCGCCATCGAGCAATTCGGTTTGGCCATGGGTCCGTTCCGCATGAGTGACATGGCCGGCAACGACATCGGCTATGACATCCGCAAGCGGCGCAGCCAGGAAACGCCGAGCCTGTTCTATAGCCGGATTCCGGATCTGCTGGTCGAGACGCTGGACCGCAAGGGACAGAAGGTCGGGCGCGGCTGGTACGACTATCAGGCGGGCAGTTATCAGGCGATACCAAGCGCCGAGGTCGAGGACATGATCGTGCATTTCCGCCAGGAGCGCGGCCTGCAGGCACGGCAAATCAGTGACGAGGAAATCGTCAAGCGCCTGGTGTATGCGCTCGTCAACGAGGGGTACCACATTCTCGACGACGGCACCGCACAACGTGCCTCGGATATCGATGTTGCCTACGCGACCGGGTATGGATTTCCGGATACGCGCGGCGGACCCATGTTCTATGCTGATGAAGTGGGCCTCGACAGGGTACTTGCGGACATGGCTGCGTTCGCCCGGAACCCGCAGGCAGATCCGGCCTTCTGGGCGCCAGCTGCGGGATTGCTGGCACGGGCGGCGGCTCAGGCACGCTGAACACCGGCAAGGCAGGAGCAGTTCATCGGCCAGCCCGGCAGTCGGATACCGGGTTGGCCTTTTTGATGAGGAACGAGCAATGGAAGACGTGGTGGTGGTAGCCGGTGCGCGCACGGCGATCGGCGATTATGGCGGCGCGCTCAAGGATATGTCGCCGGCCGATCTCGGTACGGCTGTGGTCCGGGAAGTGCTGGCCCGGGCGCAGGTCGATGGTGCGGAGGTTGGCCACGTGGTGGCCGGGCAGGTGATCAATACCGAGCCGCAGGATGCCTATCTGTCGCGCGTGGCGGCATTGCAGGCAGGTATTTCGGAAAACACGCCGGCATTCAATGTGAACCGTCTGTGCGGCTCCGGCCTGCAGGCCGTGATATCCGCCGCCCAAGCAATCATGCTCGGTGATGCTGACATCGCCGTAGCGCTTGGCGCGGAAAGCATGAGCCGCGCGCCATACCTGGTGCCGTCGCACCGTTGGGGCGCGCGCATGGGCGACAGCGTGATGACCGATCTGCTGACCGGCGTGCTGACGGATCCGTTCAACCGTGTACACATGGGCATCACGGCCGAGAACGTCGCGGCGCGCTACAACATCAGCCGCGAAGAGCAGGATGCGACGGCACTGCGTTCGCATCAGCGCGCCGCGACGGCCATCGATGCCGGCTACTTCCGCGAGCAGATCGTGCCGATCCGCATCAAGAGCCGGCGCGGTGAAACCATCTTCGATACCGATGAACATGTGCGGCGCGATGTCACGGCAGCCAACCTCGCCGAGCTGCGTCCGGCATTCCGCAAGGACGGCGGCACGGTGACGGCCGGCAATGCATCAGGGCTGAACGACGGCGCGGCGGCGATCGTGCTCATGCGCGGCAGCGAGGCCGGCCGGCGTGCCGCACAACCGCTGGCAAGGCTGGTGGCATATGCGCATGCCGGCGTCGATCCGGCATACATGGGGATGGGCCCGGTGCCTGCCACGCAGGCGGCGTTACAGCGTGCGGGGTTGAGCATCGAACAGATGGATGTGATCGAGGCCAACGAGGCGTTCGCTGCCCAGGCCTGCGCCGTGGCGCATACGCTGGGGATGGATCCGGACAAGGTCAATCCGAACGGCAGCGGCATCGGCCTGGGGCATCCGGTCGGTGCGACCGGCGCGATCATTACCGTGAAGGCATTGTACGAACTGCAGCGCATCCAGGGACGTTACGCACTCGTGACCATGTGCATTGGCGGCGGGCAGGGGATTGCGGCGATCTTCGAGCGCATGTGAGTTGCTGCGCGCGTGGATAGCCCTTACTTCAAGGGCTTGAGATCGAGCAGCAGCTGGCGCGTGCCGTGCGCCTTGCCGGCACCGGGCACCAAGGCGATACGCGCCATGCATTGCGGGGTGGCGCGCTCCACATCCTTGTGCTGCAGGCGGCGACGGAAATTGCGTGCATCGTTGCCCAGCAGGTAGCCGGCCACCTGGCCGGCGATCTCCACACGGATCGCGCGTGCATCCGCAGGGTGGTCATCGACGGGCAGCAGCAGGGCAGTCGTATCTTGCATGGCTGTATTGCCCGCCAGCCGGGCCAGCGTGGGCTGGTCGGTGGCGTCGTGGACCAGCCGGACGGCGAATGTGCCCGCTGCCGGCCACACCAGTGCAGGCGTTCGCGACGGCGCCCGCCGCTTGCGCTGGGCGCGGCGCTGCAGGTAGTAGACGATGGCAGCGGTGATCACTGCGGCTGCGATCAGGATTTCCAACGGTATTCCTTCGATGGGGTGGCGGGTCACGGCAACCCGCCCAGGCCACTATTGTACGCAGGGGGCAGCGCGCGCCGGACCGGCGATGCTACGATGGCGTCGATACATTGGGAGTCCAGACATGGCAAAGCGTGAGCGCACCGCCAAAGTCCTGCAGGAAGAACTGAGCCGCCGCATTCACCGGATCGACGAGATTGCCGAGGATGGCGCGCGGCTCCAGGTGCCGTTGCCGCAGGCCCATGCGCGCGATGCGCGAGGGCGTAACTGGGACGTCACGCGTATCGATCGTGCTACCGGCTACAACCGGGCTATCCGCGCTGTGATCGACGGGCTGCGCGACGAGTTCGATCTGGCAGAAGGCTCCGGCCGCGCTGCGCCGGTCAATCCGTTCGACTGAACAGCAGCGGTACCGTCGCGGTCGCGGTTCCGCGTCATTCCTCCCCCGTCTTCCTCTCCCATCTTCTTATCGCGCGCCGTCCTGTTCCTGCCGACGGATGCTGGCCGGAATTGTCTGCAAGCGGCCGGCCTCGCGCCACGGGTATACCCTTTCCTTCGTTAACTTGTATCTACATGTATTAATACATTAGAATCCAACCCATTCGCAAACACGAGGGGTGACGGTCATGGGTCTGGCGCACTATCGGTATGCAGTACATCTGGTCACGGGGTTGGTCATCGGTCTGACGGCAGGGGGCGCTGTAGCGCAAGATCCCTATCCGACGCGACCGGTGCGCATGGTGGTGCCGTTCCCGGCCGGCGGCCCGACGGACATTGTGGCGCGCCCGCTGGCGCAGAAGCTGTCCGAGGCGCTCGGGCAGCAGGTGATCGTCGACAACCGTGGCGGCGCTGGCGGCACGATCGGCGCGGATGTCGCGGCCAAGGCTGCGGCAGACGGGTACACGTTGCTGATGGGGACTGTCGGTACGCAGGCCATCAATTCGTCGCTCTACAAGAAGCTGCCCTATGATCCGGCGCGCGACTTCGCAGCGGTCTCGCTGGTGGCGGCTGCACCGGTCGCACTGGTGGCGCATCCGAGCGTACAGGCCAAATCGGTCAAGGAACTGATCGCGCTGGCCAAGACCCAGCGTCTTGCATTCGGTTCGGCTGGTAGCGGCTCGCCGGGCCATCTCGCGGGCGTCATGTTCGCCGAGGCTGCCGGCGTCGAGCTCATGCATGTCGGCTACAAGGGCAGCGCACCAGCCCTGAACGACCTGATCGCAGGCCAGATTCCGCTGATGTTCGATCCGGTGCAGTCGCCGCTGGCCAACATCAAGGCAGGCAAGCTCAAGCCGCTGGGCGTGTCCGGCGCCAAGCGCGCCACCGTGCTATCGGACGTGCCGACGATTGCCGAAGCCGGTGTGCCGGGCTACGAGATGACGGCATGGTGGGCCGTGTATGCGCCGCGCGGGACGCCCAAGGACATCGTGGCGCGCCTCAACAGCGAGATTGCGAAGGCCATGAAGTCTGCCGACATGCGCGACAAGTTGCAGCAGATCGGCATCGATCCGATCGGTTCGAGTGTTGCGGAACTGGAAACCTTCGGCGTTTCTGAGACCGCCAAATGGAAGAAGGCTGTGACGCTATCTGGCGCCACGGTGGATTGACGGGCAGGGTTTGAGGTAGCCGATTAAGGCGGTGGACTGACGCGGAGCACCGATAATGGCGTCTGGATCAGTTCATGGATACACCAATATGCAAGTCAATCGTGATACCGCGGTATCGCTGTACCAGCAGATCGCCGATGCGCTGACACGGCAGATCGAGGAAGGCGCCTTCGCAGCCAGTGGCAAGCTGCCGTCGGAGCATGCGCTGATGGAGCGTTTCCAGGTCAGCCGCGTCACCGTGCGCCAGGCCATCGATTGTCTGTTGCGCGACGGCCATGTGGTGAAGAAGCAGGGCAAGGGCACGTTCGTGAAGACGCAGAAGGTGCAGCACGACCTGCACACGCTGCGCGGCTTTTATGACGCGCTGGTCGAGCAGGGCATCGAGCCGCGCACCCGCCTGCTGGAGTTCAGTTCGGTCGCGCCACCGCCGGCGATCCGCAAGCTGTTTGGCGACGTCGACGGCCCGTTCTTCCAGATGAAGCGCGTGTACATGGTGGACGAGGCGCCGATTGCACTGGCCTGGGCCTATCTGCCACCGGAGGCAGCGCGCGTGTCGTGGGAGCAGGCCGACGTCAAGCCGGTCTACAGCATCCTCGAGCATGTGCTCGATATCCGCGTGACGCGTGCCAATGTGCGCATCCGCGTGCAGCAGGCAGGCGCGGAGATCGGCAAGGCGCTTGGGCTGGCACCCTCCGCGCCGGTGCTGGTGATGGAGCGCGAATCGTTCGATGTGAACGGTGCAGTGAAGGAGCAGACCACGTTTTACATCCGGCCGGACCGCTACGAGTTCACGCTGAGTTCGTATGGCCCGCTGCCGATCGG
>DATLHT010000206.1:0-25040 GCA_035539795.1 Burkholderiaceae bacterium | reverse complement strand
ATATGTTCCGCGTCGCTCGCGGCCGCTCGGCGCATGCATCGGGCGATCACACCGCCTGCTGCGGCAGTGCAGGCCATGGCGAGGGCGGCGAGGGCGCCGATGATGCCGGCAAGGGCGTGGCCGCCGGCGAGATGACCAAGTGGTTCGATACCAACTACCACTACATCGTGCCCGAGTTCACCGCCGATACCACCTTCCGGCTCGATGCCACGCGGCTGCTCGATCAGCTTGCAGAAGCGCGCCACACGGGTGTGCGCGGCAAGCCGGTGATCATCGGCCCCGTGACGTATCTCGCGCTGGGCAAGGCCAAGGACGATTCCGACAAACTCGCGTTGCTGCCGCGCCTCTTGCTGGTGTACGCCGAATTGCTGGCAGCACTGGCCGATGCGGGCGCGCAGTGGGTGCAGATCGACGAGCCGCTGCTGGTCACCGAACTGTCGCCGGCCTGGCAGCAGGCCTACCGCGATGCCTATGCCGCGCTCGATACCGGCAAGATCAAACTGTTGCTGACCACGTACTTCGGCCAGCTGCAGGAGAATCTGCCGCTGGCTTGTCAGTTGCCTGTGCAGGGCCTGCATCTCGATGCCATCAATGGACGCGATGAGATCGAGAGTGTGCTGGCACGCTTGCCCGATGATCGCATCCTTTCGCTCGGCGTGATCAACGGACGCAATATCTGGAAGACCGATCTCAACGCCGTGCTCGACTGGCTCGAACCGGTGGCACAGCGCCTTGGCGAGCGCTTGTGGATCGCCCCCTCATGTTCGCTGCTGCATGTGCCTGTGGATCTTGCCAGCGAACAGGCGCTCGATGCCGATATCCACGCATGGCTGGCCTTTGCAGTGCAGAAGCTGGATGAACTGTACATCCTGGCGACGGCGCTGCGCCTGGGCCGCGCTGCCGTACAGCAGACGCTCGCCGCCAATCGTGCCGCCATCGATGCACGGCGTCAGTCGCCCAAGGTTCACAATCCTGACGTGCAGGCGGCGCTGGCACGTATCACGCCGGCGCTTGGGCAACGCCAGCAGCCGTATCCGGTGCGTGCGGCGCGGCAGGCCGAGCGTTTGCGCCTGCCTGCTTATCCGACCACGACCATTGGCTCCTTTCCGCAGACTCGGGAGATCCGTCAGGCACGTAGCCAGTTCAAACGTGGTGAAATTGGCGTGGATGCCTACCATGCTGCCATGCGGGCTGAGATTGCGCGCAGCGTGCGCGAGCAGGAAGCGCTCGGCCTCGATGTGCTCGTACACGGCGAAGCGGAACGCAACGACATGGTCGAATACTTCGGCGAACAGCTCGACGGCTACGCCTTCAGCCAGTCCGGCTGGGTGCAGTCCTACGGTTCACGTTGCGTGAAGCCACCCATTCTATTCGGTGACATCAGTCGGCCCAGGGCCATGACGGTCGAATGGATCCGCTATGCGCAATCCCTCACCGACAAGCCGATGAAAGGCATGCTGACTGGCCCGGTGACAATTCTCAACTGGTCATTCGTGCGTGACGACCAGCCGCGGGCAGTCTCGTGCTACCAGCTCGCACTCGCCATCCGCGAGGAAGTGCTCGACCTCGAGCGCGCCGGCGTGCGCGTGATCCAGATCGATGAAGCGGCGTTGCGCGAGGGTTTGCCGCTGCGCCGTGCGCAATGGCAGGGGTATCTCGACTGGGCTGTGGAATCGTTCCGCATCACCGCCAATGGCGTGCAGGACGATACGCAGATCCACACGCATATGTGTTACTCGGAGTTCAATGACATCATCGCATCGATTGCGGAGATGGATGCAGATGTCATCACCATCGAGACGTCGCGCTCCGACATGGAGTTGCTTGACGCCTTCGATACCTTCAACTATCCCAACGAGATTGGACCTGGCGTCTATGACATCCACTCGCCAAACATTCCGACACAGGCGCATATCGTCTCGCTGATGCACAAAGCAGCCGAACGCATTCCCGCCGAACGGCTGTGGGTGAATCCGGATTGCGGCCTGAAGACACGGCAGTGGGCAGAGGTACTACCGGCGCTGACCAACATGGTGGCGGCCGCGCGGGCTTTGCGGGCAGGCATCACAGAAAGGGCGGTGGCCTAGAAGTGCTGCGCCGCGCTCCCGATTCCGTTTGAAGCTGTAAGGATGGGGATTGGAAACAGAGGCCTGCGGGCCGCTGTTTTCATCCGGTAGTTTTTTCCGGCATGGATCTTTGGGCGCCGGGTGGCGCGGATGGGAGTGCATATGCCGACAGTGCCGTGCGTGGCATTGCTACTCAATTCTGTTCGCCACCCAGCTCCAGCGTGACTGCCTTGATCCGCATCAAACCATCGCGTGCAGACCGGCAGGTCGATTCCAGGTCTGCGCTCATGCGCCTCTCCAGAATATCGTTTCCAGCCGTACCGGAGTAGCCTGCCGCACGCCATTCTCGTACCCGCCGAGCCTCCACGCATAGCGCCTGCATGGCCGCCATCAATTCCATCTCGCTCGGATGCTGGCCATAAGGGATCTCGATCTCCGGTATCCGGACCTCGATCCCGAGGCTGCCACGCGAAGCCAGCACGATCGGTTTGGCCTCGCATCGGCAGTTCACATAGGCACCATGCACCAGCACCCGACGGCCTCGTTGACGAAAGGTTGGCATGCACGTATTGAACACCACGCCACCGCCATCGCAGGCCGGACATGTTGCATAGTCGCCTTCCACGGCCACACGCATATCACCGCGGATCAGGTCTCCCGACGCGATGAGGATGCCGTTGGTGCTGGTGGAGTCACCGCTGCGCAGCAGATGTCGATAGGTGGTCATCGCGTCTCCTTTTCATACACAAAGAATGGCCCGCGGCGCGGGACCGTACCGGCTGATTCATGTGTTATCGCTATGGTCGCCGCCGCGGTCGTGCTTATTGTCGTACGCGTGATGACCCATGCCGCCACATCTGTCGGCGCCATCTTCGCGGCTGTCTTCATTGTTCAGAAAGAGGCTGACCGGCACGAAATGCCATGCGCAGGCTTCCGGGTCATACAAGGCCGCTTCATTAATCATGCTGCCCGGCGGTGCGCTATCCGGCAACCATCGCAGCGCCATGGATAACGCCTGGTGTCGTTCCGCCGCGCTCCATGCGGACACCATGCGATACGTATCGCGAAAAGCGAACAGCCCGGCATGCTCGTGCAGCCGCTCCACTGTCTCCAGCACAGCCCGATCCACCAGCAGATCGATGGCCGACATCCGGTCGCGCGGTATCTCCATCACCTGCACATGCCGCAATGCCGTCAATGACGTGTAGCCGGACAGCAATTTCCCGTCACATGCCGCCCATGCGCAGTGCAGGCTCACCAGCAATCGCCCGCCGTGGGTCAGGATGCTCTCCCGCGGATCGTAGTCGCGCGCCGTACAGACCGTGTAGCGTGTGCCCGACCGGCTCGCCAACGTCGCGTCAAGCCATGCATCGAACGGCGACAGGTACATCACCGGTGTCGCCCCGATAGCCCCCTGCCGGCCACGCACCTGATCGAACCGTGGTACGCCGCTCCCTTCCGCGCCAGCCACGGCTGGATCGTCCATCACCAGATACAAATGCGGCCGTGTATGCAAAACATGCCCGCATGGCCGCGAGGACGATCTGTGCTGGTGCACGGTGCTCTCCTTTGGCATGTCGTTCAGGGTGAATATCGGTGTCGTTGTCAGATAGTGGGTAAACCTTCTGTGAATTAATAGAAGGGAAATCTCTGTATAAGTGTTAATCCTTGTTAAATGACGTGCTGCAGGGCAGTCCGGCGTGCCGGTTGGCAATCGCCGAACAGATGCTCTAAGTCTGCCCCCGAAAGCTGATTGGCATTGTTAACCTTGTTTGCAGCACGGGATATTGAGCAAAAATGCGTAGATGCAATACGAAATACGTAGATCTTTTCATCTTGCGGCTCGATTAAATTCCATGCGACTTAAGTGGTTCCTGAAATATTAGCGTATGAATGTTGAATAGTGTGTCTGCTCGCTATTTTGGCTGGCGATATCCAACTCTTCACGCTAGGCTTCATCACTTGAAGTCAAGAGTAACCCAGACCAACATCGGCATACTCATTGTGCATTCGAAAAAGCAGATTGCCCCAGTTGTTAGCTTTCGCAACTCACAGAGTGAGTTAGTGCGGGGCACCATTACAAACCTGCAGCGTAAATCTCTCGTTATGGAGATTTATAACCCGTATTCGATCGTCCAGGTCAGTGAAATACTGAACGATCTTATTGTGAAAGCGGGTACTTCGGACGTATATCGAGGGCGCGCAGTGGTTACAAGCATGGTCTCGACGGGGCTCACTGCAGTGGTCTCCGTGACGTTAGCCGATGAGTGGCGCGAGTTATCGGTCCTGAACGGGGAGTCCGGCTCATTCGGGCTCGAGGCGCGCACGTTTGTTGATACATGGGACAAACGCCAGCAAATCAGTGGCACATATCAAACTGCGGTCAATGAGCTTCGCGCATTTCTTGGGGAAGTATCCCGATGGGTGGCGCAGGTTGACATGGTGGCGGATTTGCCCGGCATGGTGCCGAAGCGGCTTGACGATGAAGTGTTCTACGAGCTAGCCGATCCGCTTATTGCGCGTCTGCTGGATTACACCGCCCAAATCGAGAATGAGGCTAGTGAAATCAGCTCCGAACTCACGGCAATCCATCGGGCGTATGCGCAATCTGCGCTTCATCCATTGCTTCTGAGGTCACCGTTCGTCTATCGCACGTACACCAAGCCGCTGGGATACGCAGGCGATTACGAGATGGTCAATCAGATTGTTAATAATCCGCGTCAGGGACCCAATACATATTTCGAAATTGTTAATGTTGCTTTTCTGAGGGCTCGCGTGGCGGAGGCTCACCGTAATCGCATTGACATACTTGTTAAATTTCTGACGGGGCTTGCAGAGCAGGCACGCCAGAACGAGCGACCATTTGTCATTACGAATGTAGGGTGTGGCCCGGCAGTCGAAATCCAGCGCTTTATTAGAGAATTCGATAGTCCCCATTATTTGGAGTTTGAACTAGTCGATTTCAGTGAAACGACATTGAATTACACCCAGAGTGCCCTAGAACAGGTTGCAAGAGAGTGCGGTAAGACCATTAATGTGAAGTACACGCACAACTCGGTGCATGAATTGATCAAGTACAGGGCCAAGGCTGGAAGTCGTCCGACTCCTCGCTGCGACGCCGTGTACTGTGCAGGCTTGTTTGACTATCTATCGGACAAGGTTTGTACGCGCCTCCTCGATTATTTCGGGTCGATGACAATCTCAGGAGGAAAGGTGCTTGTAACTAATGTTCATAGTGATAATCCTGAGCGCATATTTACGATGGAGCACCTGCTTGAATGGTATCTGATCTATCGAAACGAGGCAGAGCTGAAGTCAGTATTTTCCAAGGCGTTTGACCGTGACATTAAAACGTTCGTTGACTCGACGGGCGTGAATGTATTTGCGGAGGCAAAGGTCTGTTGAAAATTTCTCCGTACTCCTCGCAATTCAAGCGGCTCAGGAAATCTTTTGAGAAGGCGGAGCTTGAAGGATTTCGGCTTGAATTCAGTCGGCTATGCTTGCTGGTTGGTGTGGCACTCGTGATGCTCGGTGTCGGACTGGACTACAACACTTATCCGGAGCGACTGGAAGAGTTTGCGTTAGGGAGAACGTTCACGTCGGCCTGTATGTTGCTCGTGTATGCGCTGCTCTATACGGATTGGGGAAAAAGAAACGTCATCAATCTCACGTGGCTTTGGTTGTTCATGCCGCAGATCATGATTTGTACCATGGTCGCTACAACAGAAGGCGGACGTTCAATTTATGCCATGGGGTTACATCTTGCTGTTTTCGCCGCAGGGAGTTTGATCCCTTTTGGTATTCTGCAGAGTTCGATTTTTAGCGTCGCGACACTCGTCAGCTATGGAATCGCATGCTGGATTAAGGTCGATGATTATGGTGTGCGTGATTTCATGGTAAATGCACAGTTTCTCGTTTTTACATCAATCATTAGCATATTTTGTACCTTTTTTAACCAGAAGGAACGCTTTTCGCTTTTTTGCTTGAAGACTGAACTGGCGGAGAAGAATCAAGAGCTTCACTGTGTAAACGGGAGCCTCGTTGAAATCAAAGGCCAACTCCTCCAACAGGAAAAAATGGCCGCACTGGGTACGCTCTCGGCCGGGCTGCTGCATGAGGTCAACAATCCCGTCAATTTCTGCCTGATGGCCGTTGAGGTCGGGCTCGAGGATCCGCTGATCGCGCAGAGCAGCAGTCTGAAGGAGTGCATGCTGGATGCGCAAACCGGGATGCGAAGAGTCCAGCAGATCGTTTCGGACCTCAAAACCTTTGCGTATCGCGGGCCGACAGAGGGCATGAACGTCCCGTTCTATTTCGACAAGGCGTTCGACTCCGCACGGCGCCTGTCGAGCCACGAACTGCGGCCAGTTCGTGTCAAGGCGGATCTTGATCCCAACACACTGGTACGGGGCGATGAGGCACTGATCATCGGCGTGTTGATCAACCTGTTGACCAATGCCGCGCTGGCGCTGGTTTCGAAGGGCCATGCGGATCCTCTGATCGAGGTGACGTCGCGCTGGGTCAACAATCGTCTGCTTGTTTCGGTTTGCGATAACGGGCGCGGCATTGCGCCTCACAACCTGGAGCGGATCTTCGAGCCGTTCTTCACAACCCGCGATGTTGGCAAGGGGCTCGGCCTGGGGCTCAGCATCAGCTATTCCGTCATCGAGAACCACGGTGGCCGGCTGGTGGCAGAAAGCCAGGAAGGGGCGTGGACGCGGATGTCATTCGATCTGCCGACTGGAGATGACCATGGCTGACACGGCGCTTGGGACGGTACTGTATGTGGACGACGAGGAGCAGGCGCGCAAGTATTTCGCGCGTCTATTCAGCGATGAGTTCAATGTCGCGCTGGCGGAGGATGCGGACAGTGCCCTGGAGATCATCCAAAACGGGCCGCCGCCCGACGTGCTGCTGACTGATTTCCGTATGCCAGGCAAGGACGGTGGGCAATTGCTGGCCGAGGTGCAGACTCTGGCGCCGCAGATCGTCTGCATGATCCTCAGTGCCTACGCCGATAAGGTGATGCTGATGAACACGATCAACGCGGTGGATGTGTTCCGCATCGTGGAGAAGCCGGCGAACACTGACAACCTGCGGATGCAGTTGCGTAAGGCGCTGGAGGCGGCGCAGCTGCGCAAGAACAAGCGCCAGCGCCTGATGGCCATGGATGAGGGGCTCTCTTTCTTGGCACATGAGATGAACACGCCGCTACTGTCCGCGGTGGCGAGTGCCCGCGGCATCAAGACGCGGGTGGAAGGTGGGCGGTTGCGTGCGGCGGACTGTGCGGCCGTGCTGCATGCGGCCGAGCGCGTCGAGCACAGTGCCCGCTACTGCATTTCGCTGCTGACGGCGTTCATCGATTCGGTACGGGCAGCCGGCATGGCGTCGGCAAGCCGGGCATCGTTGCCGGCCAGCGCGATCGTGACGTCGCTGCTCGATACCTATCCAATGACGCCGGCACAGCGTGCCGGCGTTTCGTCGGTGGTGGTGCAGGACTTCAATATTTCGGGGTCACCGGTGTGTGCATCGCTGGTGCTGTCCTCGCTGCTGGGCAATGCCCTGCGCGTACTGGAAGGCAAGGCGGACATGCGGATCATGTTTCGCATCGAGGTGTTTGATGTGCCGCGCATCGTCATCGAGGACAACGGTCCCGGCGTGGCACCGGACGTGCTCGAACAGATCTTCGATGCTCCGGTGACAACAGCATCCGGTCAGGGCCACAAGGGCATGGGCATGATTTTCTGCAAGCGGATCATGCAATCATTTTTTGGCGGAATCGAGATTGCCGCGCGGCCGGGCGCCGGGACGAAGATCATCCTGTGTTTTCCACCCAACGACATCAGCTACGGGAAATAAGCAATGAGTGAGGCCCTGACCAGTCCGACGATTCTTTTCGTAGACGACGAGCCAACTGCCGTCAAATATTTCGAGCGCGTCATTGGCGCCATCGCCCCTGTGCTGGTCGCCGGCTCTGTCTCCGAGGGGCGCACTCTGCTGGAGGCGCATGGGGAGACGCTCAAGGTGCTGGTGTCCGACCAGCGTATGCCGGGCGAATACGGCAATGTGCTGCTGTCGCATGCGGCGGAGCGTTTTCCGCATATCGTGCGCATCCTGACGACGGCCTACTCCGAACTGGATGATACGGTCGAGGCGATCAACCTCGGCCAGATCCACCGATACATCCGCAAGCCTTGGGATGTACGCGGCTTGCGATTGGAGATCATGCAAGCACTTGACCTCGCCAGTTTGCTGGGCGAGCGGGATGAGCTGCTGCGCGAGAAGATTGGGATCAATCATCGGCATATGTTGCTGAGCCGGATCGGTGCTGTACGTTCCATCGGTATGACAGCAGGCATGACGGAAGCCTTCGATGCCATGGGAGCATATCTCTCGACGGCTGCGGCTATCGGTCTGCACGATGTCGAGCTGGACTGGAATGTGCTCGATTACCCCGACCTGATTGCGCTGGAGGCCGAACGTTCGGGCGGCTTCGGGCAGGCGACACGCGCGGCATTGCAAACCTTGCAGGGCGCGGCATTCACTGATGGCAATCCGTTGACGCGTTTGCAGCCGTTGCTTGGCGATGCCGTGTCCCTGTCGTCCGGTGATGCCGTGACGATCCATGATGCGACGCTGCTGACGGAGTTCCTGGAGGGCGCCCCGCAGACACCGGTGCGACCCCAGGCGGCCGGCTGGCTAGCATTTCTGCTGTGGCTCGCGACCCATGGTGCGACGCTGCAGCTGTCTTCCGAGGGCGGTGCCATGCAATGTCGCCTGCTATACGAGCGCGATGCCCGGCTGTCTGACAGCCTGACAGCGTGGATCGAACTTTTCTGATGCGTGGGGCGGTTCATGGTCATGGCGAATGCTGACCGGCTTCCGCCGGTTTTTTACCATCCGAGCGTGCTGGTGATCGTGGATGATTGCCGTTCATACTGCGAGAGCATCAAGTTTGGCATGCCGGTCGAACAGCCAATCGTGACGTTTGATGATCCCCGCAAGGCCATTGCGTGGCTTCGGGCACGGACTACGCTGTGCCAGCGCAACGAGCCCGCGATCTCCGTACATTACGATGACGCTTCACTGTCCATGGAGCGGCGTGTGGTGGAGATGGATCTTGCCTGGATCCATCGTCAGACGGGCCGGGCCGACCGGTTTTTGCATCCGGCCGTCGTTGCCGTGGATTTTTCGATGCCGGAAATGAGTGGCCTGGAGTTCTGTGCCGAGATCGCCGATCTGCCATGCCGCAAGGTCCTGCTGACCGGTACGGCGGACGAAAGCGTGGCGGTCAGCGGTTTCAACAGCGGGATGATCGACCGATACATCAAGAAGGGCGACCCTGAGGCACTGGACAAGCTTACAAGCTGTGTCGCCGAGCTGCAGGAATCGTATTTCCGCACGCTGTCCGGCACGGTCCGCGAGATTCTTAGCCGGCACTCCTTTCCGTTCCTGTCGGATCCCGCGACGATGAGTGTGCTGGCGCAACTGATGGCGCGCTATGGTTTTGTCGAGTACTGCCTGTATCCCAATCCCGGCGGCTTCCTGCTGTTGACGGCCAAGGGAGAGGCGACGCTCATGGTGATCGAGACGGAAGCTGGCCTGCTGGCGCACTGCGAAGCGGCGGCAATGTTCGATGCACCTGATTCACTGGTGTACGCCCTGCAAGATCTGCAGGTGGTACCGTTTTTCTGGCCAGGCAACGGCATGTACGTGCCGGTCTGCCATGATTGGGAACCGTATTGCCTGCCGGCCAGTACCTACACGGGGCGCGATACCTACTACTATGCGCTCTTCAGTTTGCCCAGCGAGTCACTGCCGCCGGATGTCTACGACTTCCAGCGCTTCATGATCGACCGCGATCCGATGCATCCGGTCGGTTCGGTCTAGGCGGGCATCCGTCGGCAGGATGTTCGTCCGAATACTGCATTGATGCACTGCCACGTGGTGGAATGCTCGTATGACACCCAGCCGGCACATCAAGCCGGCAGCCTGCACGATTCGATCGTGCCTCAGTTCTTGGTACCGAACAGGCGGTCTCCGGCATCGCCCAGTCCAGGCACGATGTAATCGTCGTCATCGAGCCGTTCATCGAGCGCGGCGACGTATAGTTTCACGTCGGGATGGGCCTGCTGGAACACTGTGACGCCCTCGGGAGCAGCGACCAGTGCCAGGAAGATGATCGCATCACTCTTCACGCCACGCTTCTTCAGCACGTCTACGGCATGGGCTGCGGAGTAGCCGGTGGCGACCATCGGGTCACACAGGATGAAGGTCCGGTCCTCGATATCCGGCAGTCGTACCAGGTATTCCACCGGGCGGCTGTTTTCGTCGCGGTACAGGCCGATGTGGCCGATGCGGGCGGAGGGAATCAGTTCGACCAGCCCGTCGCTCATGCCCACGCCCGCACGCAGTACCGGCACGACGGCGAGTTTCTTGCCGGCGATGACCGGGGCATCGAGCGTGGTCAGCGGGGTTTCGATGCGGCGCGTGGCCAGGGGCAGGTCGCGCGTGATCTCGTAACCCATCAGCAATGTCAGCTCGCGCAGCAGCTCGCGGAACGTGCGCGTCGACGTGTCCTTGTCCCGCATGTGCGTCAGCTTGTGCTGGATCAGCGGGTGGTTGAGGATGAACAGGTTGGGAAAGCGCGGATCGGTGGTGTGCATCATGGTCAGGCCTTGCGGTTACGGGACATGAGCAGCAGGTAGACCACTGAGGAGATGGCCAGGCCCACGAACCATGCGTAGGTATACAGTGTTTCGAACAGCGGCGCCGTGCTGGCAATGAAGCCGGCTGCCTTGAAGAAGCCCGGCAGGTTGGGCAGTGCGCCCAGCAGCAGGGCAATCACGGCGGCGTGGTTCCAGCCGTTGCGGTATGCGTACTCGCCGCTGGCCGAAAAGAGCGCCGGCACGTCGAGCCGCGTGCGGCGCAGGATGAAGTAATCCACCAGCATGATGCCTGCCAGTGGCCCCAGCAGCGCGCCGTAGCCGATCAGCCAGGTGAAGATATAGCCTTGCGTGGTTTCCAGGATTTTCCACGGGAACATGGCGAGGCCGATACCCGCCGTAATGTAGCCACCCATGCGGAAGGAGATGCGGCGCGGCGCGATATTCGAGAAGTCGTACGCGGGCGATACCACGTTGGCGGCAATATTGGTGGTCAGCGTGGCAATGATCAATGCGACCAGGGCCAGCACCACGGCCACGCCGCCCATCTTGCCGGTAAGCGCGACTGGGTCCCAGATGGCCTGGCCATACACCGCCACCGTGGCCGACGTAACAAGCACCGCCACCAGCGCGAGCAGGCCCATCGGGATTGGCAGGCCGATCGCCTGACCCACGAACTGGTCGCGCTGGCTGCGGGCGAAACGCGTGAAGTCGGGAATGTTGAGCGCCAGCGTGGCCCAGTAGCCGACCATCGCGGTCAGCGACGGCCAGAACGTTCCCCAGAATTGTCCCGCCTTGGCGCCGCCAGGCGCGAAGGCCGAGGGTGCGGCCAGCATCGGGCCGAATCCGCCTGCCTGTTGATAGGCCCATGCCACGAGACCGACACCCGACAGGATCAGCACGGGCGCTGCCCAGGTTTCCATCCACTTGATGGACTCCGTGCCGCGTGTGATGAACCAGATATGGAGTGCCCAGAACAGCAGGAAGCAACCCAGCTGTCCGCCATTGATGCCAAGGCCCGGGAGGTTCCCACCGATGAGGACATTATCGCCAATGACATTGATGATCGAATAGATCGCCATGCCCCCCAGCCATGTCTGAATACCGAACCAGCCGCACGCGACAATCGCGCGCAGCAACGCCGGCAGCTGCGCCCCGCGCACGCCGAACGAGGCCCGTGCCAAGACTGGGAATGGGATGCCGTGCTTGGCGCCTGCGTGGCCGATCAGTACCATCGGCACCAGCACGATGACGTTGCCGAGGAAGACGGTTAGCACCGCCTGCCACCAGTTCATGCCTTCCGTCATCAGGCCCGAGGCCAGCATGTAGGCAGGTACCGACACCACCATCGATACCCACAGGGCAGCGTAGTGCATGGCGGTCCAGGTACGCTGGGCCGGTTGGGTGGGAGCGAGGTCATCGTTCCACAGCTCTGGCGAGGCGGTGGCGGCGATGGGGTGGGGCGAGGCGGACGGGTGCATGCGCGATCCGTGGAATGGGTACGGCCCGATAAACACCCGCGGGTCGGCGCAATGCGCGTCAGTTGGCGGGCGGCTTGCACGCGATTGTAAGGAAGTGGGGGCAGCTTGCCAATCGGCAGGGGTGGGGTGAGGATCATGAAATCACCCGTACTGGATGCGCATCCCGAAAATTCGCTACAATCGTCCGGTCCTGGCACAGCCCCTCCGGCTCGGGCGCGTATCTCCTGCTGCCGGGAAGCGACCCACCCCAAAGCGATGTCCTTGTGAACCCATCCTCCGCAGTGCCTGTTTCCGCCCAGTCCTCGCACGTCTCCGGGCTGACGATCGCCGTACTCGGCGCCATCCTGTTTTCTGCCAAGGCGATCCTTGCCAAGCTGATGTACCGTCATGGCGTCGATGCCATGATGGTGATGGCGCTGCGCATGATCATGTCGGTACCGTTCTTTTTCCTGATTGGCTGGTGGCAGGCGCGCAAGCTGCCGCCGCTGTCCTGGCCGGATCGCGGGCGCATCGTGATCCTGGGACTGATTGGCTACTACCTGTCGAGTTACCTGGATTTTCTCGGGCTGCAGTACATTAGCGCGGCGCTGGAGCGGCTGATCCTGTATCTCACGCCATCCTTCGTGCTGCTGTTGTCCGTGGTCTTCCTTAAGCGCAGCATTTCGCGACGGCAACTGGTGTCATTGGCGATTGCCTATGCCGGCATTGTGCTGGTGCTCTCGCATGATCTCGAGATCGCGGGCAGCAATGTGTGGCTGGGGACCGTGCTGATCACCGCCAGTGCCATCTTTTATGCGATCTATCTCATCGCCAGCGGCGAAGCCGTCAAGCGTGTTGGTGCGCTGCGCCTCGTGGCGTATGCCATGTGTGTCTCCACCGTGCCGAGCGTGCTGCAGTTCCTGCTGCTGCGCCCGGCCGAGACGCTGCTCACCCAGCCTTGGCCGGTGTACTGGCTGTCGTTGCTGAATGCCGTGATGTGCACGGTCCTGCCGGTGTCGATGACCATGGTGGCGGTGGCGCGCATCGGTGCACCGCTGGCCTCGCAGGCCGGGTTGATCGGCCCGGTCTCCACGTTGTTGCTGGGCTTCTGGCTGCTGGGCGAACCGATTACCGCATGGCAGCTGGCCGGCGGTGCGCTGGTGATGGTCGGGATGTATTTGCTGACCTCGTTGCCGCGCGCTGCGCGGCAGGCCTGAATTGCGGTGGGAGCGCTACCGTGGTGGTGCTGACGCCAGCGGAGAACAGGCCGGCGAAAGCCGGCCTGTGAGAGGATGCACGCATTTCCGGAAAGTCAGCGGGCGCGTACGGTCGTCGCGCCCACGCGCGCTTCGGCGGCGCGGCGCACATGCGGCGGCAGCCGCTTGATGATCTGGCGGACCGCCAGCGGAATCAGGATGACGTCGTCTGCCAGCCCGAAGACAGCGATCACATCAGGGATCAGGTCGATAGGCGAGATCGCGTAGACAATCAAAGCAGCAACGGCTGGCTTCAGCCAGCGCGGTGCGTCCGGGTGACCCAGTGCATGCCACAGCACCCGGGCGTCATGCCGGAACAGGGTGAAGAACGCGACGAGTTTCTTCCACATTGCAGGGGTCTCCCAAGGCGACAGTGCCATCAACAGGACCTATCTTAGGGTGGCCTGGGCGATCTCAAGTTCCCGGAAAAATATTAGTCGTCCATGTGACGGATGCGCGGCCTGCAAAAAAAACGGCCCGAACAATCCGGGCCGAAATACAGCGGGTAAATTCTTGTGCCTGGCCACGCAGCGCGCGGGCCGGGCGCATCAGGCGCAGACCATCAGTCCACCACGGCGCCCGAAGCCTTCACCACCTTGGCCCACTTGGCCGTTTCCGTCTTGATGAAGCCAGCGAACGCAGCGGGCGTTTCGCTGTACGCTTCGGCGCCTTGCTCGGCCATCTGCTTTTTCACGTCCGGCATGGCGAGGATCTTCACCAGGTCGGCGTTCAGGCGGTTGATGATGGCCGGCGGGGTGCCGGCCGGGGCCAGCAGACCGAACCACGAAGTGGCCTCATAGCCCTTCACACCGGATTCGGCGATGGTCGGCACATTCGGCAGTGCCGGCGAGCGCTTGGCCGTCGTCACGGCGAGCGGGCGCAGCTTGCCCGACTTCACGTGCTGGATGGCCGATGGCATGTTGTCGAACATCATCGAGATCTGGCCGCCCAGCAGGTCGGTCACGGCCGGGGCGCTACCCTTGTACGGCACGTGCTGCATATCGATACCGGTCATGTTCTTGAACAGCTCGCCCGAGAGGTGGATCGAGCTGCCGTTGCCCGACGAGCCGAAGTTCAGCTTGCCCGGGTTGGCCTTGGCGTAGGCGATCAGTTCCTGCACGTTCTTGGCCGGCACGCTCGGGTGCACCACCAGCAGGTTCGGCAGGTTGGCGACACGGGTCAGCGGCGCAAAGTCCTTGATCGGATCGAAGTTCAGCTTCGGATACAGCGTCTGGTTGATGGCATGCGTGCCCACCGTGCCCATCAGCAGCGTGTAGCCATCCGGCTTGGCCTTGGCGACCATGGCGGCGCCGATGTTGCCGCCAGCGCCCGGGCGGTTGTCGATGATCACGGTTTCACCGAGGGTTTCACCGAGCTTCACGCCGACGATGCGAGCCAGGATGTCAGTGGTGCCACCTGCCGAGAACGGCACGATGATGGTGACCGGCTTGCTCGGGTATTTGTCGGCGGCGATGGCCGGCGTGGCGGCCACACCGAAAGCTGCGGCGCCGATCAGGGCGCTCACCAGTTGGCGGCGCAGCGGGTTCAGTTTGTTCGTAGTCATGTGTTTCATGCTCCAGCAGATTCGGGTAACGGCAAGGCCCTCAGATGGGCGCCACTCCCAGGGTTGTACCTCCGCACACATACAGCACCTGTCCGGTGACGAAGCCGTTGTCGGGTGACAGGAAGAACATGACGCTGCGCGCCACGTCATCTGCCGTACCCATGCGCTTGACGGCAATGCTGTTGATGATGCGTTGGGTTTGCGGGCTGCCCTCCGGATTGCTCTTGCGAAACAGTTCCGTTGCAATCGGGCCGGGTGCCACGGCATTGACGGTGATACCGTCGCTGCCAAGTTCCATCGCCAGCGTGCGGGTCATGCCGATCATTCCGGCCTTGGTGGCCGAATAGACGACACGTTCAGGTTTACCCAGCGCGGCACGTGTGGCGATATTGACGATACGCCCTTGGCCGCAGGAACGCAGCGAGGGCAGGACTGCCTGAATAAGAAGCATGCTGGCTTGCAGATGCAGCGCCACGACATAGTCGAGGTCGTCCAGCGTTGCGGTGTCGATGGTGCCGGGGCGGGTCGCGCCAGCATTGTTCACCAGGCCTACGATGGCATATTGCGCCATGACTTGCTGCGCGACCGCGCGGGTTGCGTCGGCGCTGGTCAGGTCGGCCTGGAACGACACGAGATTCGGGTGGCTCCAGCCCGGCGTGGTGTAGTCGATGTTGACGACCGTGTGGCCTGCCTGCAGCAGTTGCTGGCAAATAGCTTGGCCGATGCCGGCGCTGCCGCCGGTGACGAGATAGGCTGGAGTCTGCGACATGTTCGGAGCGCGACGGGCGCGCGGATCAGTTCAATCAGTTCATTCGGGGCCGCGCCTGGCACAGTGCACCCGGCGCGGCAAGAACGGGTTCAATCAGGGGGCGCGATCAGACGCGCTCGATGACCATGGCGATACCCTGGCCCACGCCGATGCACATCGTGCATAGCGCGTAGCGTCCACCAGTGCGGTGCAGCTGGTACATCGCGGTCGTCACCAGGCGTGCGCCGCTCATGCCGAGCGGATGGCCGAGGGCGATAGCGCCGCCGTTCGGGTTCACGCGGGGATCGTCATCGGCGATGCCGAGCATGCGCGTCACGGCCAGGCCTTGCGCGGCGAAGGCTTCGTTCAGTTCGATCACGTCCATCTGGTCGATGGTCATGCCGAGCTGCTGCAGCAGTTTCTGCGAGGCCGGTGCCGGGCCGATGCCCATCACGCGCGGTGCGACGCCGGCAGTGGCGGTACCGAGAATGCGTGCCTTCGGCGTCAGGCCGTGGGTCTTGGCCGCAGCTTCGCTGGCGAGGATCAGCGCGCAGGCGCCGTCGTTCACGCCCGAGGCGTTGCCGGCCGTGACCGTGCCATCCGGGCGGACCACACCCTTGAGCTTGGCCAGTGCTTCCATGCTGGTGGCACGCGGGTGCTCGTCGCGATCCACGACGATGGCATCACCCTTGCGCTGCGGAATCGTCACCGGGCAGATTTCCTGCGCCAGCGTGCCGTCCTGCTGCGCGCGCGCGGCCTTTTCCTGGCTGCGCACAGCGAACAGATCCTGGTCTTCGCGGCTAACCTTGTAGTCGGTGGCGACGTTTTCAGCGGTCTCGGGCATCGAGTCCACACCATACATCTGCTTCATCAGCGGATTGACGAAGCGCCAACCGATGGTGGTATCGAAGATCTCGGCATTGCGCGAAAACGCGCTGGTCGCTTTGCCCATGACGAAGGGGGCGCGGCTCATGCTTTCCACGCCGCCGGCGATCATCAGGCTGGTCTCACCCGACTTGATGGCGCGTGCCGCAGTGCCCGTGGCATCCATGCCCGAACCGCACAGGCGGTTAATGGTCGCGCCCGGCAGTGTTTCCGGCAGGCCGGCCAGCAAGGCCGACATGCGGGCGACGTTACGGTTGTCTTCACCTGCCTGGTTGGCGCAGCCGAAAATGATATCGGCCACGGCACTCCAGTCGAGCTCCGGGTTGCGTGCCATCAGGGCACGCAGCGGCACGGCGCCGAGATCGTCCGCCCGCACGGCAGAAAGGCTGCCGCCGTAGCGGCCGATGGGGGTGCGGATGGCGTCGCAGATAAAGGCTTCGGTCATGGTGTCTCCAGGTTGGTCGAATGGCGCGGCCCGCGCCGCGCCGCCCGTGTTTTGATTAGAGTGCTTGGTAAGCGAGCGGAATGCCGGACAGACGGGTCAGCTCTTCGAGGCTGAGCCCGTCGACCATCTCGCGCACCAGGAAGCCCGTCGGCGTGATGTCGATCACCGCCAGGTCCGTGTAAACGCGGCTCACGCAACCGAGGCCAGTGAGCGGATAGGTGCATTTTTCCACCAGCTTGCTGACGCCCGCCTTGGTCAGGTGCTCCATCATCACGAACACCTTCTTCGCACCGATGGCCAGGTCCATGGCGCCGCCCACGGCGGGGATGGCATCCGGCTCGCCCGTGTGCCAGTTCGCCAGGTCACCGTTCTGCGCGACCTGGAAGCCGCCCAGCACGCAGTAGTCGAGATGGCCGCCGCGCATCATGGCGAACGAATCGGCGTGATGGAAGAACGACGCGCCGGGAAGCGTTGTCACCGGCTGCTTGCCGGCGTTGATCAGGTCCGGATCTTCTTCGCCGGCGGCCGGCGGCGGGCCCATGCCGAGCAGACCGTTTTCGGTATGCAGCACGATTTCGCGTCCGCTGGGCAGGTGCGCACCCACCATGGTCGGCATGCCGATGCCGAGATTCACTACGGCGCCATCAGGAATGTCCTGCGCCACGCGTGCGGCCATCTGGTCACGGGTAAGACGCTTCATTGCTGACCTCCTTGCTGGGCCGAGGTGGCGACCACGCGCTTCACGAAGATGCCCGGGGTGACGATGGTTTCGGGATCGAGTTCGCCGAGTTCGACGACTTCACTGACCTGCGCGATGGTGCACTTGGCGGCCATCGCAATGACCGGGCCGAAGTTGCGGGCCGTCTTGCGGTACACCAGGTTGCCCCAGCGGTCGCCCTTGTGGGCGCGGATCAGGCCGAAGTCGGCATGGATCGGCGTTTCGAAAACGTAGGTCTGGCCGTCGATCACGCGGGTTTCCTTGCCTTCGGCGAGGAGGGTGCCTGCCCCCGTGCGCGTGAAGAAGCCGCCGATGCCAGCGCCCGCGGCGCGGATACGCTCGGCGAGGTTGCCTTGGGGCACGAGTTCCAGCTCGAGCTTGCCGGCGCGGTACAGGCCGTCGAACACATAGGAATCGGATTGGCGCGGGAAGGAACAGATGATCTTGCGCACACGGCCGGCTTTCAGCAGTGCTGCCAGGCCGGTTTCGCCGTTGCCCGCGTTGTTGTTGACGATGGTCAGGTCGCGGGCGCCCTGCGCGATGAGGGCGTCGATCAGTTCCGATGCCATGCCGGCAGCACCAAAGCCGCCAATCATGATGGTCGCGCCATCATGAACGTCAGCCAGGGCGGCTGCATACGAATCTACGATTTTATTGATCACGGGCCTATGCACTCAAAAATGTTCTTAATATGAACAAATGTTTGCTATAAGAACATGATTCTAGGCACCCGTTCGGGGAGCGTCAAGCCGCGTATGGTGCACGTGCGCTCGGTATGGGTGCATGAGGGAACGCAGATCCGCACAGGCTGGGCGTTTCCGGGTAATGGATAAAATTCGAGGGAAGATTCAAGCACTTTTGGGGCGTGCGCAATGGTATGCAATGGACGGGCGGGCGCGACGTCCTGCGTGGCGGACGCAGGAAAGGAGTGCGAGTCACCGCCAGCGGTAGGCTGCTGCGGAATCCGAGGGCGCGGCGGTGTGGTGGAAATGCATGCCGCACCGGTGATGCGAGAACGCGCAATCGCATACTGTTCGGACATGCAAGACGGAAGCCGTGCAATGCAGCGAATCGGCGACGGAACGTGCCGAGGCCAACTCGGGAGTTCAGGTGAGTGTGGTAAGGGTGGGCGCCGGATCTGGCGACAGGTGCACAGGGGGGGGCGCTGTGCGGGCGCTCAGCGGTGCTGCAGCATGGCGCTGATGTTCTGTGCGGCTTTGAGCAGCAGCGGCAGGAACGTTTCGAGCATCTGGCTTTCACTGTTGCGGTTCACCATGCCGCTGATGTTGATGGCAGCGATGACGGTGCCGTTGCGGTCGATGATTGGTGCTGCAATGGAGCGCAGGCTGTCTTCCAGTTCCTGCGTGGTGTACGAATAACCTCGGGCGCGGTCGCGCGCGATGATCTGCCGGAGTGTGGGGATGTCGGTGACCGTCATAGCCGCGAGCGGCTGGATGTTGCTTGCAGCCAGGATGGCGTCGCACGCGGCTTGCGGCAGGCCGCCCAGCAGCACGCGCCCCATGGATGTGGCCCAGGCCGGCAGGCGGCTGCCCACCGACAGGTTCACGCGCATGATCTTGTGTGTGGCAACCCGCAGGATGTAGACGATGTCGGTGCCTTCCAGCACGGAAATCGAACAGGACTCGCCGGTGTGTTCGGCCAGCGCTTCCATTTCTGGCTGTGCCAGTGCCCATAGCGGACTGGCCGACAGGTAGGCATAGCCGAGATCAAGGATCTTTGGCGTCAGGCGGAATTTGCGGCCGTCCGAATTGACATAGCCGAGATGCTCGAGCGTCAGCAGGATGCGACGTGCCCCGGCCCGCGTCAGACCAGTGGCTGCTGCAACCTCGCTCAGCGTCATTTGCGGATGGCGCTCGCCGAAGGCACGGATGACCGACAGGCCGCGTGCGAACGATTGCACATAGCTGTCGCCAGGTTTGGGCTGGTCGGCGTCGGGGATCGGGAGAGCGTTGGTGGCCACGGCGATGTTGGGTGGTGCGATGGGTGCGTCGGTCGTGTGTCCGGCCGGAGCCGAACGCATATTGATTGGGCCGCGATTATAGCGCGTTGACGTACCGGCGGCATGCGTGGTACCCGCATGCCGGGCTACCGATTGGCCGATCGCCAGCAGATTGTCAGCCGTTTGTTTGGCAACAGTATATCCCGCCGGATTGTGCGATCAAACCGGCGCTGCCTCTTCCGGGATATGCAAACGGGTGCCGGCAGGCTCGCGCGTAACGCTCGGCCCTCAGTGTGCGCTGGACAGCTTCATCAGCGCCAGGCCGGATACGATGAGCACGGCCGCCAGCACGCGCATCGCGCTAACCTGTTCATTGAGCACGAGAATGCCAACCAGAAATGCGCCGACTGCCCCGATGCCGGTCCAGATGGTATAGGCGGTGCCGAGCGGCAAGGTACGCATGGAGAAAGAGAGGAGGGCGAAGCTGGCGATCATCGTCACGAGTGTGACGATGGTGGGTACAAGGCGTGTAAAGCCGTGCGACTGCTTCATGGAAAACGCCCACACCACCTCAAGCAGTCCTGCAATCAACAACATGATCCAAGCCATTTTCGGCTCCTTGATAAAGAGCCGGGTCGTCCCGGACTGTGCAACCCAGAGTGGGGGAGGTCGTCCTCGCGAACAGAATTATCGCCACTATTCCGGTTCCGGGTCAAGGCAGGCACCAGGCGTGGAGAGGTCCTCTCTACTGCACCGGCCCGATGGGCACGCAGCCTGGCCGGTGGCCGTCAGTCCCAGTCCACGCGGCTGACCGCCTCGGGATCAAGTTGTCGGAGGATATGCTTGCCTGCGTATTTCAAGTCTTCGTCCACAGCTTGGCGCGCAGCGGCCGCATCGCCCTTGCGGATGGCATCGATCAGACGGACATGCGGATGGATGGGCAGCGGCTTGAAACCAGCGTTGTAGACCAGGCGCAGTGACGGGCCACAGCGCAGCCACAGCGAGCGCACCAGGCCTTCGAGGATGGGCATGCCTGCCGCGCGCAAGTAGACAAAGTGGAACTGCTCGTTGCCGAACAGAGCATCGACTGCACGGCCTTCGCGCTGTGCCCGGGCGACGCGTTCGTGGATTTCCGCCAGCTGGTCGGCGATTGCCTCGCGACCTTCGGGCATGGCGGCCACGGCGGCGGCGGCCATGCTTTCCAACGTGAGCCGCAGGTTGATGGTCTCGATATAGGTCTCGGCGGTGATGACCGGCACGTACGCTACACCGCGATCGTCGAGCTGCAGTGCGCCATCGGAAACCAGGCGCTGGATAGCGTCGCGAACCGGCGTGGGGCTGATACCGAGTTCTTCGGCCAGCGTCCGATAGACCAGGCGCCGCCCGGATTCCAGCCGGCCCTGCATGATCGCATCGCGTATTTGCTGGTAGGCCCGTTCGGACAGGCTGAGTTGCCCATCGATACGATTGAGCGATTGATTCATCGGAATACCTTGCGGGGACGCTACGCGCAGCACAAATAAAAATACACGCTCTGAATATATCAGAGCGTGTATCGTCAGGGCCGTGCTGCGGTCAATTCGAGATACGCGGGATGTTGGCGGCCTTGATGGCTGCCCCCATCTTCTGATAGCCGGATTTTAGCGCATCGCGGTACTGTGCTCCGGTCAGCCCCACGGGGACAATGCCGATATTGGTCAGCTTTTCGACCGCGTCCGGGTGCTTCACGCCTTTCAGGCAGGCATCCTCGAGGCGCTTGACTGCATCCGCCGGCGCACCGGCGCGCACGCCCAGGCCGATCCATGAATCCACCTCGACCGGGTAGCCGGCATCCTTCAGCGTAGGCACGTCTGGGGCCATGGGCCAGCGGATCGGGCTCGCCGAGGCCAGCATGCGCATTTCTCCGGTGGCCACGTGCGGCAGGATGTCGCCGGGGTTCTGCACCATGGATTCAATGTGCCCGCCCAGCAGGGCAGCGCGTACGTCAGCGCCCGAGTTGTACGGAATCTGCACGAACTTCGCGCCGGTCACGCGGCCCAGTTCGAGCAGGGCGATCAGGTTGGGCGTGGAGGCGCCGCCGAACGACACACCCTTGTCCTTCTTCGCCGCGGCGATCAGGTCGTTGATGGTCTTGTGCGGTGAATCCGAACGGACGGCCACGCCGTACAGGTAACGGCCGAAACCGCAGACCCACTGGAAATCATCCATGGTGTAGCCGACCTTCATGAGGTGCGGCGAAATGGCCTGGGTCGCGTAGGTCACCACGCCCACGCGGTGTGGATCCGGCGCCTGCTTGGCCAGCCACGATACCGCCATGGTGCCCAGCGCACCGGCGCGGTTTTCCACCACGATCGACTTGCCGAGTTCCTTTTCCATGGCACTGGCGATGATGCGGGAGGCGACGTCGGTATTCGAACCCGCGCCATAATTGACTGTCATGGTGATTTCCTTCTTGGGGAAATCGGATGCCATGGCGGGACCAGCGAACAGGGCAATCAGACTCAGGGGCAGCAGCTTGGATTTCATGCGTTGTCTCCTCTTATAGTGTGTGTCGTGGTAATGCAGGTCAGTTCATGTAGACGCCGCCCGTGACATCCAGGCAACTGCCGGTGATGTACGACGCGCCGGGTGATACCAGGAACTCGATCGATGCCGCAATCTCGTCCGCCGAGGCAAACCGGCCTGCCGGAATGGCGGCCTTGGCCTGTGCCAGCAGGTCGGCATTGGTGGCAGCGCACATTGGCGTATCGACTCGCCCCGGCGCCACGCAATTGATCGTCACACCGTCCTTGGCGTAGATGCCGGCGAGCGCGCGGCTGGCACCGATCAGCCCTGCCTTGGACGCATGGTATTCGAGCCCGGCTGGCGGCACATGCATGCGTCCGGCACGCGAGGCGACATTGACGACGCGACCGTAGCCCGCCTTGGCCATCTGCGGCACGATCTCGCGGCACATTACCATCGGGGCAACGAGATTCACGCGATGCAGGCGTTCCCACGCATCGATGTCGAGATCTTCCAGCGGGATCGGGCCACCGTTCACCTTCAGAGTCATGCCGGCGCAGTTCACGAGGATGGCACAACCCTGCAGCTTGTCGAGCGCATCACGCGCGACGCGTTTGAGATCGGCTTCGACCGCCAGGTCTGCAGTACCGGCCGAGACCTGGACACCATGGGCCGATAGTGCATCGGCCACCTTGAAGACCTCTTCGCTGCGATCCGTCAGGTACAGGGGATGGCCGGCGCGGGCCATGCGTTGTGCGAGGGCGAGGCCGATGCCGCTGGCGGCACCGGTGATGAGGGCTGTACGCGGCTTCATACGTGCAGGTCCATGTCGGCATAGTGGGTGAACGGAGGGAAGGCATTCGGATCGCAGCGGATTTCGATCAGCGTCGTCACCGTATTGGCCTTGGCCTGACGCAATGCAGCCGGGATCTCCGATGGATCCGAGACGAGGATCGCCTCGCAACCAGCGCCGCGGGCCACGGAGCAATGATCGACCGCACTGAAGTTGACGGCAGTGTTGTGCATGCCGAAGCGCGCGTTGTCGTTGTGCTTGGAGAAGCCGAGAATGCTGTTGTTCAGCACCATCAGCACGACCTTGATATTCATGCGGCGCGCGGTTTCGAGTTCAGACCATACGTGGCCAAAGCCACCGTCGCCACTCAGGCAGTACACCGTGCTGTCGGGCGCGGCGATGCTCGCACCCATGGCCATCGGCAATCCCCAGCCGAGACCAGCCATGCCGCGCGGCGTCAGAAAGCGCTGGCCCGCGCGCTGCGAAGTCAGGTAGTTGACGGTCCAGAACGACGAATAGCTGGCATCGGCAACCACGATGTCGTGCGGCTCGAGTACCGCATCCAGCTCCGTCATGAGCCGCTCAGGGCGGATCGGCGAGGCGGCCGAACTCAGTACGCCGGCGGCTTCCGCGCGGTATTTTGCCTTGCCTTCCGCAATCTCCCGCTCGACCTGTGCACGGCTGTTGCGGCGCGGTGCGAGATCCTGCTCGTGCAATGCCTCGACCAGTGCTTCCAGCGTTTCGCGGGCATCGCCCTGCAGCCGGTAGGCCTCGTAGTTGCGACCGATCTCGTGGCTGTCGATATCGATATGGATGTACTCAGCATCGCGCGGATACAGCGTGTACGAGTCCGTACCGTTCTGGTTGGTGCGGTTGCCGACCAGCACCACCAGGTCGGCTCCGGTGATCTGTTCGCGCAGGTAGCGTGTCGGGCTGTTCACGCCCATGGCCGAGCCGACCACGCCGATGGTGAGCGGATGGTGATCGGAAACCGATCCCTTGCCCATCATGGTGGTGGCCACCGGCACATGCGCTTCTTCCTGCAGGCGTGCCAGCACCTCGGCTGCGCCGGACAGGTGCACACCACCTCCGGCGATCACCACAGGCCGCTTGGCCGATGCAATGCGGCGCGCGGCTTCCTGTACACGCTGGCGCGGCGGCATCACGCGGTCGAGCGGGAAATAGCCGAGGTTCTCGGTCCGCTTCAGTTCATGTCCCGGCTCGAGCAGCAGGTCGGCCGGCAGCATCAGCGCCACCGGGCCGGGGCGACCGGAGGTGGCGATGGTGAAGGCCATGTCGATGTACTCCTCGATGCGCGATGCCATATGCACCACGCGGGCCCATTTCGTGCAGCCGGCATACAGCGCGAGGTGGTCGTATTCCTGGAAAGCGTTTTTGTCGGTGAACTCGCGGTTCACGTCCTGCACCAGCGCCACCATCGGCGTGGACGCCTTCATGGCTTCGCCCATCGCGGCCACCAGCAGCGTGGCAGCGGGGCCGTTCTGCGCGGCCAGCACGCATGCCTTGCCCGAGATGCGCGAGAACCCGTCGCCCATGTAGCCGCCAGCGTTCTCCGTGCGATACCCGACCTGCGTGATGCCCAGCTCTTCGCAGGTCAGCATCAGCAGGTTGGGGATGCCCTGGCCGAATACGTGTGTGACACCATGGCGCAGCAAGGCGCGGGTGACAGCGTGTGCGACCGTGTGCTGGCCGGCCATCTTGAAGCCGGGCGCGCGGAGCGGGCTGGGCCGGTCGGAGCGGGTGGGCTGCGAGTCTGCAGGGGAAAGCTGGGTACGGCTCATGGTGTCCTCTGTGTGCGTGAGCGGGGGAAATTGATATTCGATGTATGATGTATCAAACATCAAGGTGCAAATATCAGTGTTTACCCTATATCTAGGTCGGGTACTTACTGTGGATTCTTAAGTTTGGATGGAGATCCGGTTTTTTGCCGACTAAGCTCGAAACGGATAGAAG
>DATLHT010000205.1:0-9224 GCA_035539795.1 Burkholderiaceae bacterium | reverse complement strand
GATTTCCTTGTTCCAGCGCTCCACGATCGCCGGCGGCGTGCCTGCCGGCGCAGCCAGGCCGACCCACACCACCAGGTCGAATTCCTTCAGGCCGACTTCAGCCATGGTCGGCACGCCCGGCAGTTCCGCCAGGCGCTTCGGGCTGGCCACGGCCAGGCCATTGAGGCGCTTGCCCTGCAGGAACGACGTCACCACCGACGCATCGGCCAGCAGGTAGTCGATCTGGCTGCCCATCAGGTCGGTCACAGCCGGTGGCTGGCTCTTGTACGGAATGCCGTCCGACGGCACGTCTGCCACCGAGCTGAAGGTTGCGCCGGCGATTTGCGCCGAACCGCTGCCGTAGCCATAGCGCAGCGGCGACTTCTTGGCCTGCGCGGACATTTCCTTGATGGTCTTGAACGGTGCATCCGGGCGGCTCACCAGCACCATCGGGATGGTCACGATACGGGAGACGTGCACGAAATCCTTGATCGGATCGTAGCCCGGGCTCTTGAACAGCGCGCCGATGCCCGAGTGCGTCGAGCTGCTGGTCAGCAGCAGCGTATAGCCGTCCGCCGCCGAACGCGCCGCGGCCTGCACACCGATGATGCCATTGGCGCCAGCGCGGTTGTCCACCACGATCACGCCGAGTTTGTCGCGCAACTCGTCGCTCAGCACGCGGGCGATGGTGTCGGACGCGCTACCTGCGCCGAACGGCACAATGATCTTGACAGGCTTGTCGGGATAGGTACCGGCTGCTTGCGCAAACACGGATTGGGACAGGGCCGCAAGCGCGGCAACGAGGACATGCTTGAGTTTCACGATTGTCTCCTGATATGGATGAGCCCATCCTAGCGGCATGCCATGATCACAACAAACGAATAATTCTCATGCATTCATTCTTATATGGAATAAATTAAATCAGGCAGCCAACGCTAGAATGACGGCTTGTTCAAAGACGGAACCTGCCATGGCGCGCAATATCGAGATCAAGGCCCGCATTGCCTCCGTCGAGGCGTTGTGCCCACTCGCGGCAACCGTGGCCGACACGGGGCCCGAGTACCTCGAGCAGGACGATACCTTCTTTGCCTGTCCCGAGGGTCGGCTTAAGTTGCGGGTGTTCGCGGATGGCGCGGGAGAGCTGATCTTCTACCAGCGCGCCGATACAGCCGGGCCCAAGACATCGTTCTACCTGCGGACGCCGGTGCCGGATCCCGACGGGCTCAGGGACATCCTGGCTCATGCCTATGGCGTGACAGGGCGCGTCCGGAAACAGCGCGTCCTGTTCCTGGCCGGACGCACCCGCATCCATATCGACTGTGTCGCGGATCTGGGTGATTTCGCCGAACTGGAGGTGGTGCTGGCCGAAGACGAAGACACCGTTTCCGGCATCGCGGAAGCGCATGCGCTGATGCACCGCCTCGGCATTGCGGAGGAGGCACTGATCGAAACGGCCTATGTCGATCTGCTCGCCGGCGCGGCCTGATCGAGCGGCACTCGACGATCCAGAGTGTCCTTGATAGGCCGGAGAAAGCACGCCGGTTATACTCGTCCACATCAATGCTACACCCACGAGACAACCCGCGAGACCACCGATCCTCGCCAGACGCCAGCAGGCAGGCATGCCGATGACACGCTCCACGACCCACGCGCTTTCCCAGCCGGCAGCCGGCAGTACGTCCGCCAATGAGACCGGCGCGCCGGTCACTCCGCCGGCCGTTCCGCCGATCACACCCATTCCCGCGCCGCTGATCGCACCAGGCATGGACGGTACGCCCGCCACCGCCACGGCCTCCGAGCGCAGCCTGAGCATCCTGCGTGCTGTCGCGGCTGCCGGGCGCGCCATCTCGCTGGCCGAGCTCTCGACCACGCTTGACCTGCCCAAGGCCACCGTCCACCGCATCTGCGGCGCGCTCATGGACTCCGGTTTCCTCACGCGCGACCTCGATGAACGCAGCTTCGCAGTCGGCCCTGCCCTGCGTGCGCTGGCATTCGACACGCTGAATCACGACAGCACGCGCGGCCTGCGACACGAGGTCCTGACAGCGCTGGTGGCGCAAGTCGGCGAAACCTGTAACTTCACCACGCTCGATCGCGCCGGCGTGCTCTACCTGGATCGCGTAGAAGCCCCGTGGCCGTGGCGGCTCACTCTCGAGGTCGGCACACACGTGCCCCTGCATTGCACCGCCAGCGGCAAACTGTTCCTGGCAATGATGCCCGCGTCGGAGCGCGAGGCCATGCTGACGCAACTGCCGCTGGCCCGTCTGACACATGCCACGCGGGTCACGGCAGACGACTTGCGCGCAGAGTGCGAACGCATCGTGCAGATGGGCTACTCGATCGATGAGGAAGAGTTCGTACAGGGCCTGACCGCCATCGCGGTACCGGTACTCGACACCCACGGCCGGGTACGCGCAGCGCTGGCGACGCACGCCCCCTCGAGCCGCATGGATCGCGAGAGCGCAATCGCCAAGCTGCCAGCCCTGCGCCAGGCGGCCGACAGCATGCGCAGCCTGCTCTGAATCCTGCTCTGGCCGGCATTCATGGCCAGTTCCGCGGCATATCTACGGGGTGGCACCACCCATACACCCCGAGGCCATCTGGCGCGTAGCGCCTTCGGCTGACGCTGGGCGCCGCTCCGTTCACGCATCCCGGGCGAGGCGGGACATGACCCCGGACCCGTGTCCTTGCGTCCTTGCGTCCTTGCGTCCTTGCGTCCTTGCGTCCTTGCGTCCTTGCGTCCTTGCGTCCTTGCGTCCTTGCGTGCACATGATCGCTGAACTCTGCACATGATGGCTGAACTCAGATCGCGTTCCTGCAACAACTGCCGGCCGCACCCATCAAACCTCCAGGACAAAACATCCCATAATTCGAGACAATGATTCAACTCATTCGAATATTACGACAGATTCGACGCAAACCAAGGGAAAACCCTATTTCCGGACCATTGCGTTCCGCTTACCCATCTTCTAGCATTGTTTATGGAACGAATCGTTCCATGATGAGTTGATGCATGCTGGATGGCATGCATCAAACCGTGGTGATTTTGCCGCCTCACCAGGCGGCGTTTTTTTCTGCCCCGGCAGCGGCTGCGCGGCCCATTCAATACAACAAGTGCCGATCAACGACGCCTTCTGCCCGATCCGAACCATCAGAGGAGACACACGCATGAAAACCACCTTGCTCGGGCGCAGCGCGCTGCTTGCCATGTTCGTCTGCCTATCGCAGGGCGCGGCACAGGCGAATGAATGGCCCACGCAACAACCCATCAAGCTGATCGTTCCCTGGGCGCCGGGCGGCGTCGCCGATTTTCTGGGCCGTCTGGTCGGCCACTCGCTGACGCAGGAGCTCGGGCAGCAGGTCATTGTCGAGAACAAGCCTGGCGCCGGCACGAACATCGGCTCGGACCAGGTCGCCAAGGCCAAGCCGGATGGCTATACCCTGCTGATGGCAAGCAGCAACAATGCAGTCAATATGAGCCTGTTTCCCAAGATGTCCTACGACACAGTGAAGGACTTCAGCCCGATCACGCTGGTGGGCTACACGCCGATGGTGCTGCTTGCCCAGCCGTCGCGCGTCAGTGCCGGCAATCTGCGCGAGTTCATCGACCAGGCCAAGGCGAAACCTGGCAAGCTGGTTTACGCGTCCGCCGGCAACGGGAGCCCGTCGCATCTCGCCGCGGCCGCGTTCGAGCAGACCGCCAAGGTGAAATTCACCCATGTCCCGTACAAGGGTGCCGCGCCAGCCGTGAATGACTTGCTGGGTGGTCACGTGGACATCCTGTTCACCAATGTGCCGGCATCCATTGGCCATATCCAGTCGGGCAAGCTGAAAGCCTACGCCATCACCGGTACCAAGCGCACACCCGCCCTGCCCAACCTGCCGACCTTTGCGGAAGCGGGGCTGCAGAACTACGACGCCACGGGCTGGTACGGCATCGTCGCGCCGCGCAACACGCCGCCGCAGATCATCGAGCGCCTGCACAAGGCCATCGACAAGGCGATGGCCGATCCGGCCTTCCAGGCACAGGCCAAGAAACAGGGCGTGGAGCTGGCACCGGCCATGACGCCGCGCGCTTTCGCCGAACGCATCCAGAAAGATATCGAACAGTACCGGACACTGATCCGCGACACCGGCATCACGGCGGAATAAGTCACTGCACGAGGTAGAACCATGAAGTCGCGCCCCAACATCATCCTGATCATGGCAGACCAGCTCAATGCGAGCTTTCTCTCCATGTACGGCAACCACATTGCGCAAACCCCGCACCTGCAGGCCTTGGCGGACCAGGGCACGGTGTTCCAGAATGCCTACTGCAACTATCCGATCTGTGCGCCGTCGCGCTATTCGATGCTATCGGGCCGCATGCCGCACGCCATTGCCGCCTACGACAACGCGAGTGAATTTCCGGCATCGATTCCAACCGTCAACCATTACCTGCGGGAACTCGGCTACCACACGGCCCTGAGCGGCAAGATGCATTTCGTCGGACCCGATCAGTTGCATGGCTATGAAGATCGCCTCGTGACCGACATCTATCCGGCGGATTTCGCCTGGGTGCCGGACTGGACGCAGGGGCCGCGCAACGCGCCCACGGGTATCAGCATGCGCGCGGTGATCGAAGCTGGCCCGTGCATCCGCAGCCTGCAGATCGACTACGATGACGAGACGGAATATCACGCACAGCAGAAGCTCTTCGACCTCGCCCGTGGCGACCGCGCGAAGCCATTCTTCCTGACGGTGTCGTTCTCGCATCCGCATTCGCCCTACACCGCTCCCGAGGAATACTGGAACCGCTACCGCCACGAGGATATCGATGCGCCGCGCGTCGGACCACTACCGCTCGAGCAGCTCGACAAGCACAGCGAGTGGCTGTACTACTCGCATGGCCGCGACCGTTTCGACGTGCGTCCGGAACACGTGCAGAACGCCCGCCATTCGTACTACGGCATGATCAGCTATGTGGACGACAAGATCGGCCGGCTGATGGAGACACTGCACCGCACCGGCCTGGCCGACGATACGCTGATCGTGTTCACTAGCGACCACGGCGAGATGATGGGCGAGCGTGGCATGTGGTTCAAACAGTGCTTTTTCGAAGGTGCGGTGCGCGTGCCGCTGATCGTGGCCGGCGCTGGCTGGACGCATCGCGGTGAGATCAACGAACTGGCGTCCCTGCTCGACCTGATGCCGACACTCCTCGATGCGGCCACCGACGGCAATCCGCCGGAGTTGTGCCAACCGGTGGAAGGCACCAGCCTGCGGCACATCGCCAGCGATCCGGCACGAACACGCGACCGCTATGTGGTCTCCGAGTACAGCGACATGGGCGTCTGCGCGCCGGGCCGCATGGTACGGCATGGCACGTTCAAGTACATCTACACCCACGGCTACGCCGCGCAGCTGTACGATCTCGCGACCGATCCCGACGAACTGCACAACCTCGCCGGCCGGCCCGAGCATGCCGAGACGGAAGCGCGCCTGGCGACGGAGGCGATGCGTGGCTGGGATCCGCAGATGCTGGAGGCGCTGATCCTCGCCAGCCAGCGCGAACGCAAGCTGATCTACACGGTGACATCGCGCTCGAAGAACAACTGGTCGTGGATGAGCCGGCCCGATGATGACCGGCGCTACGTGCGTTCGGGCGGCGATGCGGAGGGGACCATCGCCACCAAGGGGCGTGCCCGGCTGCCTTTCGTGCCACCTGCCGAGCCGGTCCACGCCGGCGCGCCGGATGCCGAACTGATTCCGCCCGAACGGCGCACACCACCGCGGCGCACTCGGTAATCCGCAATCACCGCTGCAGCCCTGTGCTGCAGCGGCCTGTGAAGATCATCGGCTACAGCAGCCACTCGACTGGCAGCTTTCCTACCACCCATACGGCCATGCGCTTCCACCACGTCGCGCCCGGCTCGTGCGCATACGCCACGGGCACGGCATCATCGAGATGCCGGCGATGCTCCAGCCACTGCAGATGCCCTTCCGGGTCGCGCCGTACCTCATACGACAACACGGGCACACTGGTATCGAAGGCCGCCCGCATGCCTTGCGCGAGGACGGGACTGTCGATCAGGAAACCCATTTCGGTATTGAGATTGGCCGAGCGCGGATCGAAATTGAACGAGCCGACGAACACGCGCTCGCCATCCACGGCAAACGTCTTGGCATGCAGGCTGGAGGCCGAGCTGCCGCTCATCCCGAGCAAGCCGTGCGCTGGCACGGCGCCGTCCCGCTTCATTTCGAACAGGCGGATGCCGGCCTGCAGCAACGTCTTGCGGTACTTCGCATAGCCGGCATGCACGGGAACAACGTCGGTGGCTTCGAGCGCGTTGGTCAACACGCTGATCTGTACTCCGCGTGCCGCCAGCGCGGACAATGCAGCCACCCCTTCTCCTGTCGGCACGAAGTATGGCGAAACCAGCTGTACCTCGTGCGCGGCGCCGCCCAGCACCGTGGCCAGCCGCTGCGCGACCTGCGCTTCCGGTGGTGCCTGTCCAAGTCCTTTGGCAGGATCGTCGCTAAGCATGCGCACATGCGCCCATTCGAACGGCAGTTCACGCCGCAGCAGGCGCTGTACGAATGGAGACCGCGACAGTGCGGCAACAAAATCATGTGCGGCCGGATTCCGCTCCACCACGCTGGCGCGCGTGGCGAGTGCTGCGGTATCTGCCGCATGCGCGGCCGGCAACAGCATGGCGACCGGATACGACGATGCACTGTTCCAGTAGCGCTCGAAGTCATTCGACACCGCTTCGACCACCGGTCCGACCGCCAGGACATCGAGATCGACAAATCCGATGCTCGCGCTGGCATTGAAATACTCATCGCCGACATTGCGGCCGCCGACAATGGTCGCCTGACGGTCTGCAGTCAATGACTTGTTATGCATGCGCCGGTTGAGGCGAGCGAAATCTGTCAGATAGCCGAGTACGCGCCAGCGACGCTGGGCGAACGGATTGAAGAGCCGCACCTCGACATTCGGATGGGCATCCAGCGCCGCCAGCGCGCTATCAAGGCCGCCGGTGTTGTTGTCGTCCAGCAGCAGGCGCACATGTACACCGCGCTCCGCAGCGCGATGCAGCGCTTCGGTCAGCAATGTACCGGAGAGATCGTTGCGCCAGATGTAGTACTGCACGTCGAGCGTGCGCTCGGCGGCATCGGCCAGGAGTGCGCGCGCCGCAAATGCATCGAGGCCGTCATGCAGGGGAAAGATGCCGGAGCGGCCCGGATGCTGGCGGATCAGCGGATCGATCGCCTGTGCCAGCCGTGTCGTCGCGAAGCCGGCAGCGGCCACGGGCGGCGATGGCGGCACCGTCCATATCGGCAAGCGTTGCATATGCGCCAGCCACAGCCATGCCGCCGCACCGGCCGCCAGCAGCAGTGCCCCTGTCAGCAGCATGCGCATGAACTAGTGTCCGCTGTCATCACGATGCCGTGCCTTCAGAACATGTCCGGCTGCATGGCGTCGACCACCTCGCCACCTGACAGGATCGCATCGCGCAGCGCAGGCGCCTGGGTCAGGATGTGCTCGGCAAAGAAATGCGCCGTGACGATCTTGGCGTCGTGGAAGTTCGGATCCACATCCCGCTGTGCAGCGGAAACCAGCAGGGCGCGGCCAAGTTGCCAGCCGGAGCAGACGATGCCGCACAGCTTGAGATACGGCACGCTACCGGCAAACACGGCATTTGGATGTGCCTTGACCTCGCCCACGACGAAGTTGACCACCTGCTCGAACGCCTCTCGCCCGGCCTGCAGGCGCTGGCGCATGGCGCGGCTGGCTGGGTTGTCCAGCCGTGCCAGCTCGGCTTCAGTAGCGGCAATCTGTGCAGCAATGGCGTGCGCGGTTGCTCCGCCGTCACGCACCGTCTTGCGGCCAATCAGATCGTTGGCCTGGATGGCCGTGGTTCCCTCGTAAATCGGCAGGATGCGTGCATCGCGCAGATACTGTGCGGCACCGGTCTCCTCGATGAAGCCCATGCCACCATGAACCTGGATGCCAAGGCTGGCGACGTCGACCGACATTTCGGTACTCCACCCCTTGACCACCGGCACCATGAATTCGTAAAAGGCTGCCTGCCGTACCCGCTCCTCCGCATCCGGATGGGCGTGGGCGCGATCGTGCGCCGCGGCCGCGACATAGGCGAGCGCACGCGCACCCTCGGTCATGGCACGCATGGCCAGCAGCATGCGCTTGACGTCCGGGTGATGCACGATGGTGACCGAGGCCTTGGTCGAGCCGTCCACCGGCCGGCTCTGCACGCGCTCGCGCGCGTAGGCAACTGCGTGCTGCGTCGCGCGGTCAGCCACCGCGACACCCTGCATGCCGACAGCGAAACGTGCCGCATTCATCATGATGAACATGTACTCCAGCCCGCGCCCTTCCTCACCGATCATGGTGCCGATGGCGCCACCATGGTCCCCATACTGCAACACGGCCGTGGGGCTCGCCTTGATGCCGAGCTTGTGTTCGATCGACACGCAGTGCACGTCGTTGCGCGCGCCCAGCGAGCCATCGTCATTGATCAGGAACTTGGGGACGATGAACAGCGAAATGCCCTTCACGCCTTCCGGTGCGCCCGGCGTGCGCGCGAGCACCAGATGCACGATGTTCTCGGCAAGATCGTGCTCGCCATAGGTGATGAAAATCTTGGTGCCGAACAGCTTGTACGTGCCATCGGCCTGCGGTTCGGCGCGCGTGCGGACGAGTGCGAGATCGGAACCGGCCTGCGGCTCCGTGAGGTTCATGGTGCCGGTCCACGCGCCCGACAGCAGATGCGGGACGAACTTCTGCTTCTGTTCCTCCGAACCAGCGGTCAGCAGGGCCTCGATCACGCCATCGGTGAGCAGCGGGCACAGCGCAAACGCCAGGTTGGCGGCATTGAGCATTTCCGTACAGGCCGTGGCCACCAGCTTGGGCAGCCCTTGTCCACCATATGCCTGCGGGTGCACCACGCCCTGCCACCCACCGTCGGTGAACTGGCGGAAGGCATCGCGGAAACCCGGCGTGGTAGTGACGTTGCCATCGTGCCAGTGGCTGGGCTCGCGGTCGCCCGTGACATTGAGCGGCGCCACCACGTCCTGGTTGAAGCGCGCAGCTTCTTCGAGCACGGCCTGTGCGGTATCGCGTGTGGCCTCCTCGAAACCCGGCAGCTGCGACAGGCCCTCCAGATCAGCCAGGTTGTCCATGATGAACAGCATGTCCTTGAGCGGGGCGGTGTACGTCATGATCAGTCTCCAACATGTAA
>DATLHT010000204.1:0-2583 GCA_035539795.1 Burkholderiaceae bacterium | reverse complement strand
ATGCTCTACAGTGTTTTGAGGAATGATGAGGTTCCGTCGATCGGCAAATTGCATAGTGGATACATCCTCAACCGCTGCGGCAACTGCCGCCTGCCGATCATGACCACCCTCGCCCGCTCTCAAGCCGCTTCTCAAACAGCTTCCACCCCCGCCATCATCACCCCTCAAGACACCGGCAATGCCGGCGACACTTCGGCCAGTGCCAAGCAGGCACAGGCGAAGCGCGAAGAGGTCGCTACAGCAGAAGCCATTGCCCATATCCCGAAAACGAAAGACGGCCTGGGCGATAAACCACTGGAAAACATGACGACGGAAGATCTCCTCGCACTCAAAGCCAACCTCGACCAGCACAGCCGCGATATCGGCCTGGAAACGGCACTCCTGACGCAGAAAGACCGTGTTCTGAAGGGCATCATCGACGCAATGGCACACTAAAACCCGAGCTGCTGACTGCGCGGTTGCCATTCATGCAAGCCAGGCCGGCACTTGCTCCACCGATGCGGTGAGCGGCAGTACGTTTCTTCGTCCCAGCACAAGTAAGCCGCTGGCCGGCACCCGTTCGCCTTCTGAACAAGCCGGCCTCGCAGGCGCGGATCGGGGTTGCTCTCGGACGGATCGAACAAACGCGCCGGACAGCTCATCGAGCACCCAGTACGCAGGGGATCACGCCTACCGCCGGCCCCGTGTGCCGGATCAGCATCCGCTCCGCCAAACCCACCGGCTTTTGGACGGTCCACGGCCAATCTTGTAGAATCGGTCCTTTGGCCGCAGCGCCTTGCCGCGGCCGCTCTGCCGACCGCCACCCCATGACCCAGCGCCGCATCCTCGTCACTTCCGCCCTTCCCTATGCCAATGGCCAGATCCATCTGGGCCATATGGTCGAGTACATCCAGACCGACATCTGGGTGCGCTTCCAGCGCATGATGGGCCATGAGGTGTACTACGTCGGCGCGGACGACACGCATGGCACGCCGGTCATGCTGCGCGCGGAAAAGGAAGGCCTGACGCCGCGCCAGCTGATCGAGCGCGTATGGCAGGAGCACAAACGTGACTTCGACAGCTTCCTCGTCTCGTTCGACAACTACTACAGCACGGACTCGGACGAGAACCGCAAGCTTTCCGAGGACATCTACCTGGCACTGAAAGCTGCCGGCCTGATCGACGCACGCGAGGTCGAGCAGTTCTACGATCCGGTCAAGGAAATGTTCCTGCCGGACCGCTTCATCAAGGGCGAGTGCCCAAAATGTGGCGCCAAGGACCAATACGGCGATTCCTGCGAAGTCTGCGGTGCAACATACCAGCCGACCGAACTGAAGAATGCCTATTCGGTGGTCTCCGGCGCGGCGCCAATCCGCAAGTCGTCCACGCACTATTTCTTCCGCCTGTCCGACCCGCGCTGCGAGCAGTTCTTGCGCGAATGGGTACGCGGACTGGCACAACCAGAAGCCGCCAACAAGATGAAGGAATGGCTCGGTGACGACGCCAGTCCGAGCGAGGCGGATGGCGCGAGCAACGCCTCGACGCTGGCCGACTGGGACATCTCGCGCGATGCGCCGTATTTCGGCTTCGAGATCCCAGGTGCGCCGGGCAAGTACTTCTATGTGTGGCTCGATGCACCGGTCGGCTACTACGCGAGCTTTCTCAACCTGTGCCAGCAGCGCGGCCTGAATTTCGACGACTGGGTCAAACCAGGCTCCACCGCCGAGCAGTATCACTTCATCGGCAAGGACATCCTGTACTTCCACACCCTGTTCTGGCCCGCGATGCTGCAGTTCTCGGGCTACCGCACCCCGACCAATGTGTTCGCACACGGTTTCCTGACCGTCGATGGCGCGAAGATGAGCAAATCACGCGGCACCTTCATCACCGCGCAAAGCTATATCGACAGCGGCCTGAATCCGGAATGGCTGCGCTACTACTTCGCCGCCAAGCTCAACGCCAGCATGGAAGACATCGACCTCAACCTCGATGATTTCGTCGCGCGCGTGAACAGCGATCTCGTTGGCAAGTACGTGAACATTGCCAGCCGCGCCGCCGGCTTCCTGGTGAAGCGCTTCGACGGCAAGGTCGATGCGGCAGCACTCACGCACCCGCTGCTCGCGCAGTTGCGCGATGCCGCGCCCACGATCGCCGCGCTGTATGAAGCGCGCGAGTACAGCAAGGCGCTGCGTGCCGTGATGGAACTGACCGACACGGTCAATGCCTTCGTCGATACCGAAAAGCCGTGGGAACTCGCCAAGCAGGACGACCAGCGCGCGGCGCTGCATGCCGCCTGCAGCGTGGCCCTGGAAGCCTTCCGGCTGCTCACGGTCTACCTCAAGCCGATCATGCCGGCGATGGCCGAAGGGGTCGAGACGTTCCTGAATATCCCGCCGCTGACCTGGGCATCGGTTGCCACGCCGCTGCAGGCCGACCGGCCGGTCAACGCCTATCGCCACCTGATGACGCGCATCGATACCAAGCAGATCGACACGCTGCTGGCCGCCAACCGCGAATCGCTGCAGGCGGCATGCAGCGCCGCGCGCTGGTCGTCCTGCTTGGCGAGTTCCCACGGCTTTTCGGTATCGACGAAGGCATTGACCG
>DATLHT010000203.1:0-4103 GCA_035539795.1 Burkholderiaceae bacterium | reverse complement strand
TGGCAACGTCCTGTTGGAGACGTTCCACAAACGCGGAGACGGGCATCACACCCAGATCCACGTTGCCACGGGCACGCACGGCCACCTGTTCTGTGTCCCGCTCCTTGTCGCCGACGACGAGGATATATGGGAGCTTTTGTAACGAATGCTCGCGGATTTTATACGTAATCTTCTCGTTGCGCAAATCGGCCGACGCTCTAAACCCTTGTTTTTTCAGCGTTTGAACCACAGAAGTGGCGTATTCGGACTGGGCATCGGCAATATTCAGCACGGCAACCTGCTCGGGAGCCAGCCACAGCGGCAGCGCCCCGGCATGGTTTTCCAGCAGAATTCCGAGGAAACGCTCGAACGAACCGAGAATCGCCCGGTGCAGCATAACTGGCCGCTTGCGGCTGTTGTCTTCAGCCACATATTCGGCGTCAAGTCGTTCCGGAAGCACAAAATCGAGCTGCAGTGTGCCGCACTGCCATGAGCGGCCGATAGCATCCTTGATATGGTATTCGACCTTCGGTCCGTAAAAGGCGCCTTCTCCGGGCAATTCCTCCCACTCCAGCCCGCACGCACGCAGCGCGGTGCGCAGCCCATCCTCGGCTCGGTCCCAGACCTCATCGGATCCGGCGCGTTTTTCCGGCCGCAGCGACAGCTTGATAGCCACGTCCTTGAAACCGAAGTCCTCATAGACCGACAGCGCCAGTTCGTTGAAAGCGATGGATTCGGACACGATCTGGCCTTCCGTACAGAAGATGTGCGCATCATCCTGCACAAACCCGCGCACCCGCATCAGGCCATGCAGAGCACCCGACGGCTCGTTGCGGTGGCAGGCGCCGAACTCGGCCAACCGCAGGGGCAGGTCGCGGTACGAACGCAGATCGTGGTTGAACACCTGCACATGACCCGGGCAGTTCATCGGCTTGATGGCGTAGTCGCGCTTCTCCGACTCCGTCGTGAACATGTTCTCGCGGTAGTTTTCCCAGTGGCCCGACTTTTCCCACAGCGTGCGGTCCATCACCTGCGGCGTCTTGATCTCGCGGTAGCCGGCTTCGTTCAGGCGCGCACGCATGTATTGCTCGACCGACTGCCACAGCTGCCAGCCCTTGGGATGCCAGAACACCATGCCCGGCGCTTCGTCCTGCAGGTGGAACAGGTCGAGCAGCTTGGCCAGCTTGCGATGATCGCGCTTTTCGGCCTCCTCCAGCATGTGCAGGTAGGCTTCCTGGTCTTCCTTCTTGGCCCAGGCCGTGCCATAGATGCGCTGGAGCATTTCGTTTTTCGCGTCACCGCGCCAATAAGCGCCGGCCACCTTCATCAGCTTGAAGACCTTGAGCTTGCCTGTGGACGGCACGTGCGGGCCGCGGCACAGGTCGACGAAATTGCCTTCGCGGTACAGGCCGATTTCCTGGTCCTGCGGAATCGAGGCAATGATTTCAGCCTTGTACTTCTCGCCCATCGACTCGAACAGCTTGACGGCCTCGTCGCGGTTCCACACCTCGCGCGTCACCTTCTCGTCCTTCTTGGCGAGTTCGGTCATCTTCTTTTCGATGGCGACGAGGTCCTCCGGCGTAAACGGGCGCTTGTACGAGAAGTCGTAGTAGAAGCCATTGTCGATCACCGGGCCGATCGTCACCTGAGCGTCGGGATACAGTTCCTTGACCGCATAGGCCAGCAAGTGTGCCGTGGAATGGCGAATCACGTCGACGCCGTCGGCATCCTTGTCCGTGATGATGGCCAGATCCGCATCCTGCTCGATGCGATAGCTGGTATCGACCAGTTGACCATCCACGCGACCGGCCAGCGCCGCCTTGGCGAGGCCCGCGCCGATGCTCTGGGCCACTTCGGCAACCGTCACCGGCCCCGGAAACTCGCGGCGGGAACCATCGGGCAGCGTAATTGCGATCATTCTGTTCACTCCGTGTCTATGTCTTGTCAGGCGGTATGCCCGGGCGCTTGCCAGCGCCCGGCAGCGCATACGAAAAAACGCGGCCTCGGCCGCGTTTTCCTGAATTTATCCGTCCGTGTTCCAGCTGGGGAAACCTGACGATGGCGGGAGACGCACCTCGGCTACTGTCGCTCGAAAGCGGTGGTAGTTCGCGGTGTCATAACCATCATGGCTAGGGGTTCCTGGGGAAATTGGACTGTGGGATCAGGCGGACGCCAAGCAGACAACCCGCGCACATCCCACAACAGCTTGCAAGTATAGCATTAGCCGCGTGTATCCAGCGCGGGAAATGACTTGACCAGATCGTCGATCGCCTTCACCTGCGCAAGGAAAGGCTCCAGCTTCGCGAGCGGCAGCGCGCTCGGGCCATCGCACTTGGCATTGGCGGGATCCGGATGCGCTTCCAGGAACAGGCCTGCCAGGCCGGTAGCCATGCCGGCACGCGCCAGTTCCGCCACCTGTTCGCGCCGTCCGCCCGAGGCCGCGCCCATCGGATCGCGCTGCTGCAGCGCATGCGTCACGTCGAAGATCACCGGCTTGTTGCCGCTCACCTTCTTCATCACACCGAAACCGAGCATGTCGACCACGAGATTGTCGTAGCCAAAGTTGGTGCCTCGGTCGCACAGGATGACATCGGGATTGCCGCACTCCTCGAATTTCTGCACCACATTCGCCATCTGCGTCGGGCTCAGGAACTGCGGCTTCTTGATATTGACCGGCCGCCCCGTCTTGGCGAGCGCCACCACCAGATCAGTCTGGCGCGCGAGGAAAGCTGGCAACTGCAGCACATCGACCACCTCGGCCACGGGCTGGGCCTGCCAGGTCTCATGCACATCGGTGATGACCGGCACGCCGAACGCCTGTTTCACGGCTTCGAAGATACGCAGCCCCTCTTCCATGCCCGGACCGCGATAGGAATGGATCGACGAGCGGTTGGCCTTGTCGAACGACGCCTTGAACACATAGGGAATACCGAGGCGCGCCGTGACCTCGACATAATGCTCGCAGGCACGCAGGGCAAAATCGCGGGATTCGAGCACGTTGACGCCGCCAAACAGGACGAACGGGGCATCGTTGGCAAGCGTGAAAGTGGAAAGACGCATGGTGGACTCTGAAGGGCACGCCCGGCAAGACGCGCACGTGGCGTCTTGCCGATACACATAGCCGGATGGAAATGGACAGACCGTAAGTGTAAGCCCATCCGCGCCGCCGGTCAGCCCGGTTTGCCGCTCATAGCCACTTACCACTCAGCGCCATGCCCGCAACAGCAGCTCCCCGCCCAGCACCAGGAGGCACAGCAGAAAGCCACGTCGGAACAGTGGCGGCGAGATCCGGCTGCGCAGCCTCTGCCCGAGCCACATGCCAAGCCAGGCGGGCACGACGGCAACCGCCGACCAGCCAAGCCGGGCCGCATCGAAGGCGCCATGCCAGACCAGGCCGGCCGCCAGTGCGACCGTCGATACCGTAAACGACAGCCCCAGCGCCTGCACGAGATCGTCGCGCTGCAGGCCCAGCGATTGCAGGTACGGCACGGCCGGCACCACCAGCACGCCCGTGCCCCCTGTGATGATGCCGGTCGCCACGCCCATCAGCGGCGACAGCCATGGCTCCAGCCATGCCGGCACATGCAGCGGCCGCGCCAGCAGCGTGTAGCTGGCATACACCACCAGCGCCGTGCCCAACGCTGGCGTGGCCCACCCAGCCTGGCCGTCAGCCAGCAGGGCCGCACCAGCCACCGTGCCAGCAAAGATGCCGGCCATCATCGTCCACAAGCGCCGCCACAGCGATGCCAGATGCGGACCGCTCCACAACTGCCAGACATTGGTGACGAACGAAGGCACCAGCATGAGTGAAGCCGCCGCGACCGGCGGCATGACGAGCCCGAGCACACCCATGGCAACCGTAGGCAGCCCCATGCCGCTGATGCCCTTGACAATGCCCGCCAGCACGAAGGTGGCGATGATCCAGAAGGTCGTATCCATGCAGCTATTTACGCGCAGCCAGTCCCACTGCACAATGCGGATGATCCGCTGCCATGCGGCAGATGCCCTCGAACGAGGCCATCCGGATGCGCACGTTCAGCGTGCAGCCGAGCGCCCGCGCATGCGCGTCGACGTGCGCCTGCAAGGCGCTGCCCGGTGGCAGGCCGATGAATGCCTCGTGGCGC
>DATLHT010000202.1:0-4977 GCA_035539795.1 Burkholderiaceae bacterium | reverse complement strand
GCACCAAGGGGCCCAGAAATTGATGACCACTGTCTTCTGGCGGAATGCGGTCATCTCGACCGGTTTGCCAGTGGCATCCGGCAGCGCCGTGCGGAAGAATTGCTCGACCACGCCGTCGGCGGCGGGGGCAGGACTGTATCGGGAGGTGGCGGCATAGATGCCGGCTGCGCCAGCGATCAGTGCGGCGAGAACGATCACCCAAAAATTGGGGTTACGAAAAAATGGGCGTTGCACCGCCATGTGGACCTCAAACAGATGAATCAATGGAAACAGGGGGTTCCGGCGTCTCGGGACCGTCATCCAGCAGGGCGAGTATGTCGTCCCGCGCAGCGCGATTTGGGCGGCCGCCGGCATCCAGGCGGCGCAGGCGGCGGATATCGTCTGCATCGTACAGCGCAATATGGATTCCCACCGGGCTGCCAAGTTCCGCGCGGATCTCCTCGGCCAGGGTGCGCGTCTCCCGCGTGTGCGGCCACTGGCCGCGCCACAGGAAGCTGAGCGTCTCGACTTCGCCGCGGCCGCTGAGGTGCGGGGTCTCGACAGTGTCGAAGTCGATACCAGCGTTCAATAGATAGACCGCGACATCCTTCGGGCTGTCGCAAAAGGCCTGCAAGTGGATATCGGAATGCTCGCTGGCGGTGCCGTTGAGCACGGCCCCTGCCAAGTACGGCCGGAACGGCGCCAGTTCTTCCATTGCCAGTGCGGCGAGGCGGCGCAGCAGACGCAGGATGCGCGGTTGCCGCTCGCCCTGGAACAGCGCCTGGTATTCGCGCACGCTGGCTTCGATAGTCTCGTTGTCCGGCATCCATTCGCCTGCCACGCGGGTGTCGCCGAGAATCTGGCGAGCCGCCTTGCGCTTGGCCGTGGCGTAGTCGGCTCCGTCCTCGGCGATCATGCGGGCGGCGCTGAGGGCGATTTCGTCCCGCAGGCGAAGCGGGTCGGTGGGTTGACGTCTGGACATTCCGTCCATGATACCGGAGTCGCCGTGCCGGCTCCGGCCGCGAAGTGCGGTTTTCGTGGATCAAGGCATTGTCCGGTGAGCTGCGCCGGGGATCCGGCAACCATGGGCACGGGTGGGAGCCGCACCAGGGGTCGGGTACAATCGGCGCTCTATCTGCTCTCTGTTGCGCCGGTCAGCCATGCATATTCATATTCTCGGTATCTGCGGTACCTTCATGGGCGGCATCGCGGTCATTGCCCGCCAGGCTGGCCACCGCGTGACCGGCTGCGATGCGAACGTCTATCCGCCGATGAGCACGCAGTTGGCGGAGCAGGGCATCGAGCTGATCGAGGGTTACGATCCGGCCCAGATCGACCTCACCCCCGATCTCTATGTGATTGGTAACGTGGTGACGCGCGGCAATCCCCTCATGGAGGCGATTCTCGACCGCAACCTGCCGTATGTGTCCGGGCCGCAGTGGCTTGGCGAGAATGTGCTGCGCCACAAATGGGTGCTGGCGGTGGCCGGCACGCACGGTAAGACCACGACGACGTCGATGCTGGCCTGGATTCTCGAGTATGCCGGTTATAACCCCGGCTTTCTCGTTGGCGGTGTGCCCAACAATTTCGGCATCTCCGCACGGTTGACCGACAGCGACTTCTTCGTGATCGAGGCGGATGAGTACGACACTGCCTTCTTCGACAAGCGCAGCAAGTTCGTGCATTACCGTCCGCGCACGGCCATCCTGAACAATCTCGAATTCGACCATGCGGACATCTTCCCCGATCTGGCCGCGATCGAAACCCAGTTCCATCATCTCATCCGCACCGTGCCGGGACAGGGCAGGTTGATCGTGAATGGCCTCGACACCAATCTTGCGCGCGTGCTGGAGCGCGGTTGCTGGAGCAGCATCGAGCAGTTCGGCGCGGGCGACTGGATGGCCGCCAACGTCGGCGCAGACGACAGCTTCGACGTCCTGCTCGATGACCAGCCGCAAGGCCGCGTGCGCTGGCAGGTGCAAGGTGTGCATAACCAGCTCAATGCCCTTGCGGCGATCGCCGCCGCACGCCATGTGGGCGTACCGCCGGCTGTCGCAGTCGAGGCGATGGCGGCATTCCAGAACGTCAAGCGCCGCATGGAAGTGCGCGGCACGGTCAACGGCGTGACGGTCTATGACGACTTCGCCCACCACCCCACCGCCATCCAGACCACGCTCGATGGACTGCGCAAGCGCGTCGGCGCGGCCCGCATCCTGGCGGTGCTCGAGCCGCGCTCCAACACCATGAAGCTTGGCGTGATGAAAAGCCAGCTGCCCGGCAGTCTCGAACTGGCCGACCGTGTGTATGGTTTTGGCGTGCCCGGCGGCTGGGACCTCGGTGCTGCCCTGGCGCCGCTCGGTGAGCGGGCGCAGGCGTTTACCGATCTCGACGTGCTGGTCGCCGCCGTGATGCGCGATGCCCGGCCCGGCGACCAGATCCTCGTCATGAGCAATGGCGGCTTCGGCGGGATCCACCAGAAATTGCTCGACGCGCTGGCAGCACAGTGAGTGCGTTGCAGTAGCCACGTAGCGTGCGCACTGCGGCTTAGCGGCATGATCGAGATGATTCTGGCGTCCCGTTCATCATCATGCGGTCGCCTTGCCATACTCGCGTATTGTCTGCGGCCATATGCCTAGCCAGAGCTGCTTCGCTACATTTTGATAGCGCCACTTAGACATGCTTCTTTATCTTCACGGTTTCCGTTCCTCGCCCCAGTCCACCAAGGCCCGCATCGTGGCCGAGCGCATGCAGGCGCTGGGGCGCGCTCATGACTATGTCTGCCCCGAACTGAACGTCTCGCCGCAGGCGGCGATTGCCCAGGCCGAAGCGGCCATCGCGGCGGCGCGCGCACGCGGTGACGAGACGCTCGCCATCGTCGGCTCCTCGCTTGGCGGTTTCTACGCGACCTGGCTCGCGGAGCGCCACGGCTGCCGTGTGGCGGTGCTCAACCCGGCCACGCAGCCGCACCGCGATCTGGCCAAGTATCTGGGCGAGCAGCCCTTGTGGCACGGCGGTGGCAGCGTTCGCGTGGAACCGGTGCATATGGACGAGCTGCGCGCGCTCGCCGTGCCGCGCATCACGCATCCGGAACGCTATTACCTGCTGGCTGCCACCGGTGACGAAGTGCTCGATTACCGCGAGATGCTGGCGCACTACGCGGGCGCACACATCCGCCTGCTGCAGGGCAGCGACCATGGCATCAGCGAGTTCGCCGACTATGTCGATGAAGTCCTGGCGTTTTGCGGGATAGGGCCGTGACAGCATTCGAGAGCCGTACCTTTCGCCAGAGCCGCTGGCGTTTCGATTTTCCGCACGACCCGGCGATTCCGCTGCATGTGCGGCGCTGGATCACCGGCGCCGGCTCACTGACGCAACGCCTGATCAGTGCCAGCACGACGTTCCGCGTGCAGTTGCTGTCACAGCAGCCGATGCCGCCGCTGGCCGACGAGTGGCGGCGGCTTGGCATGCGCTGGCAGCGCCCTGTCGTGACGCGTGAAGTCGTACTGCTATGCGACGACGAACCCGTGGTCTTTGCCCACACGGTGGCGCGGCCGGATCGCATGCGGCAGGACTGGCCCTTCCTGCGCGGCCTCGGCCATCGCTCCCTCGGCAGCGCGCTTTTCATTGATCCACAGGTAACGCGCACGCCCTTCGAGTTCGCCCGCCTCGCGCCGCATCATCCACTCATGCAGCGCGCCTTCCTCGCCCTGCCGGCGCTGCCGCCGGACCGGCCCCTGCTGGCGCGGCGCTCTGTGTTCCGGCGCGCGCAGGGTGCCATGTTGGTCACAGAGATCTTTCTGCCGTCACTGGCACGTCTGCGTCCGCCGCATCAGGTCCAGTTTGGCTGAGGTTTTCAGGCGCACCGCCAGCCGTATTGCCTGACTGCGCGCCGGGCTTCGCGTCGCTTCGATGGGGCCGGGTACGGTATGATGCGGGTCTGATCGATGCAGGCGGACCGTCCGGTTTCGCGCCTGTTCCCATGACCCGGCGTCCGCCTGCCAGCGACGCTCCGTACCGTATTTCCCGTACGACAGCCGGTTGATGTCCGGTCCGCAGGCGCCTCAGCAAAAGTGATCCCATGCAGTTGTTGTTTGAAGAAGGCGGAGAGATCCGGGCCGCGACGGTACTTGGCCAGCAAGGCGAAACCTGGCAGGCCGAAATGCCCGGCGGCAAGCGCGCCAAAATCAAGGCGCGCGATGTGCTGCTGCAGTTCGAGCAGCCCGGTGCGGCCCAACTGCTGGATGACGCGACCGGTCTCGCTGCAGAGGTCGATCTCGATTTTCTCTGGGAGTGCGCGCCGGAAGAGGAATTCGGCTTCAGCGAGCTGGCCAGCGAATATTTTGGCGCCGGCGCCGATGTGGTTCAGCAGGCGGCGCTGATGATGGCGCTGCAGAGCGCGCCGGTGTACTTTCGCCGCAAGGGCCGTGGACGCTTCACGCGTGCGCCCGAGGACCAAATGCGTGCTGGCCTCGCTGCCATCGAACGCAAGAAGCAGCAGGCCTTGGTGCAAGCCGGTTACGAAGAGTCGCTCAAGGCCATGCAATTGCCGGAAGCATTCCGTGGCAAGGAGTTGCAGCTGCTGTTCCGCCCGGACAAGAATAGTCTCGAGTACAAGGCGCTCGACGCCGCCTGCACGGCGCTGGCCATGTCACCCACGCGGCTGATGGTCGCAGTGGGCGGCATCGCCAACGCACGCGCCTTGCATGAAGCGCGCTTCTTGTCGGAGTGTTTTCCGCGCGGTACCGGTTTTCCCGATGTGGCTGTGCCTGCTCCGCCGGCAGATCTCCCGGTGGCCGATACGCCAGCATTCTCCATCGACGATGTGACGACCACGGAGATCGACGATGCTTTCTCTGTTCTGCCGCTGACCGATGGCACGGTCCGCATCGGCATTCATATCGCCGCGCCCGGTCTCGCGATCAAACGCGGGGATGCGCTCGACGCCGTAGCGCGCCAGCGTCTCTCCACGGTGTACTTCCCTGGCGACAAGATCACCAT
>DATLHT010000201.1:0-12140 GCA_035539795.1 Burkholderiaceae bacterium | reverse complement strand
CAGCCGGACTGGAATGGGTTCACACCGATGCGGAGCGTCATGCGGCTGTTCAGCAGGAAATCGCTAGCGTTGTTCCCGCACCGCACCCGCCACGCGAGCGGAAGCCCGCACCGGCTCTGCCGGAAGGCCCAATGGTGCTGGTCGAGACGCGCACAGCATCCACGCAGCCGGAAAGCGCTGCGTGATGCACGCAGTCTGAGCCAAGCGGGCGCCTACTGGTGCCTGTGTGCAACGAAAAAAGGACGGCTTGCCGTCCTTTTTTCACATACAGCCTCTGAGGACGTTGCCGTGGGCGCAGGCTACCTGCGCTAGAATTGAACTATCTATCGCAAATCCGCGCGCGGCTTCGCTGTCGAGGCGCCCTTCCGAGCTTGTATGACTGACACCGTCATCCCGGTCATAGACATCCGGGATCATCGTTACCGCACCACGGTCCCGGCCGTGCCTGCCCGGCTTGAAGTGCCGAGCGGCCTGCTGGCAGACACGCGCGGCCGACCGCTACGCGACTTGCGTATCTCGGTGACGGACCGCTGCAACTTCCGTTGCGTGTACTGCATGCCGAAGGATGTGTTCGACAAGGACTACCAGTTCTTGCCGCATGGCGAACTGCTCAGCTTCGAAGAGATCGAGCACATCGTGCGCATCGCGATCGAACACGGCGTTGAAAAGATCCGCCTGACCGGTGGCGAGCCTCTGCTACGCAAGAATATCGAACGTCTCGTTGAAATGCTGGCGAAGCTGACCACCCGTGACGGCCAGCCGCTCGACCTGACCCTGACCACCAATGCCTCGCTGCTGGCGCGCAAGGCGCAGAGCCTGAAGGATGCAGGCCTGACGCGCGTGAGCGTCAGCCTCGATGCGCTCGACGATGCCACCTTCAAACGCATGAACGACGTGGACTTCTCGGTACACGACGTCCTGGCTGGCATCGAAACCGCACAACGCGTCGGCCTGGCACCGCTGAAGGTGAACATGGTGGTGCAAAAAGGTGTCAACGATGACCAGATCGTGCCGCTCGCCGGACACTTCCGCGGCACGGGCATCATCCTGCGGTTCATCGAGTTCATGGACGTGGGTGCCAGCAATGGCTGGAACATGGCATCGGTGGTGCCCTCCGCCGAGGTGATCAAGCGCATCGATGCTGCCTTCCCACTTGAATGCCTGCAGCCCAACTACCTTGGCGAAACCGCCGAACGCTGGCGCTATCGCGATGGCAGCGGCGAGGTCGGCGTGATCTCAAGCGTCACCCAGGCGTTCTGTCACGACTGCACGCGCGCTCGCCTGTCGACCGAAGGCAAGCTCTATCTCTGCCTGTTCGCCACGCAGGGCTACGATCTGCGCACGCTGCTGCGCGAAGGCCGCTCCGATCTCGAGATCAGCAACGCCCTCGCCGCCATCTGGCGACAGCGCAGCGACCGTTATTCCGAACTGCGCGCTGACCCGGAAACCCAGGCAGCACGTGCCGCGCGCAAGATCGAAATGTCGTACATCGGCGGCTGAGGCCGTGGATGTACGCAGCGACGTCACCCAAGTTAAGCTGAGCCGAGACACCATGATGGATCGACAAGACGTAACCGGCCTGATTCTCGCCGGCGGACGTGGCAGCCGCATGGGCGGCGTGGACAAAGGACTGCAACCGTTCCGCGGTACGCCGCTGGCTATGCATACCCTGCTGCGCCTGGCGCCACAGACCGGCCATCTGCTGGTCAATGCCAACCGTAACCTGGCCGCCTACGAGTCGTTTGGCGTGCCGGTGGTGACCGATGCCGTGAGCGATTTCCCGGGACCGCTCGCCGGCATGCTGGCCGGCCTGCAGCAATGCGAAACCCCGTACATGGTGACCGCGCCGTGCGATTCGCCGCTGCTGCCGACCGACCTCGTGGCGCGCCTCGGTGCGGCGCTCATGGAGCAGGAGGCAGAAATCGCCATGGCCGTGACACAGGAACCCGACGGGCGCACGCAAGGCCATCCGGTGTTCATGCTGATGCAGGTCGCCGTGCTACCGAGCCTCGCGCAGTTCCTGGCCGAGGGCGAGCGCAAGATCGCTGCGTGGACCGACCGGCATGCCACCACGCGCGTCCTGTTCGACGACGCCGGCGCCTTCAGCAACATCAACACCCTCGACGAACTGCGTGCGCTGGAACAGCCGGCGGCCGCGTCCAGTAGGAACATCACCTCATGACCACGCTTGCCTCGGTTGTCTCCTGCCTGTCCGACTACGACCCGAACGCCCTGCCTGTCGCGCAGGCCCAGGGCATCATCCGCGACTTCATCACCCCGGTCAGCGCCATCGAGCGTGTCGCCATCCGCAGCGCACTGGACCGCGTGCTGGCCGAAGACATCATCTCGCCGATCAATGTCCCGGCGCATGACAACTCCGCCATGGACGGCTACGCCTTCTCCAGCGCCGCGCTCGGTGCGGGCGATGTCACGCTGCGCGTGATCGGCACCGCCTATGCGGGCACGGCCTTCGACGGCGCACCCGCCGCCGGGGAAACCGTGCGCATCATGACCGGCGCCGTCATGCCGGCAGGCTGCGACACGGTCATTCCGCAGGAATTCACGCAGACGGAGGGCGATACCGTGCGCTTTGCCGGCGACGCCGTCAAAGCGGGCGACAACCGCCGCCTGGCCGGCGAGGATCTAGCCATGGGGCAAGCCGCGCTGACGGCTGGCCGCGTGTTGCGTCCGGCCGATATCGGCATGCTGGCCTCGCTCGGCGTGGCCGAGGTGCCGGTCCGCCGCCGCCTGCGCGTGGCGTTCTTCTCCACCGGCGACGAACTGCGCTCGATCGGCCAGCCGCTCGACGAAGGCTGCGTCTACGACTCCAACCGCTACACGCTGTACGGCATGCTGCGGCGGTTGAATGTTGAGATCATCGACATGGGCGTGGTACCGGACAGTCCCGAAGGGCTCGAGCAGGCATTCCGCATGGCGTGCGAGAACGCCGATGCCATCATCACCTCCGGCGGCGTGTCGGTCGGCGAAGCCGATTACACCAAGCAGATGATGGCCAAGCTCGGCGACGTCACGTTCTGGACCATCGCCATGCGTCCGGGCCGGCCGATGGCCTTCGGACGCATCGAATCGAATGGGCACAGCGCCTTCCTGTTCGGCCTGCCCGGCAATCCGGTAGCCGTCATGGTGACCTTCTACCATTTCGTGCGCGGCGCCCTGCTGCACATGATGGGCGCGGACGCCAAACCCCTGCCCCTGCTGCAGGCCCGCAGCGCCGAAGCCATCCGCAAGCGCCCGGGCCGCACGGAGTATCAGCGCGGCATCCTCGCGCCGGGCGCAGATGGCCTTCTCGAAGTCCGCACCACTGGCCAGCAGGGCTCTGGCGTGCTGCGCTCGATGAGCGAAGCCAACTGCTTCATCGTGCTCGAACACGAGCGCGGCAAGGTAGCCGTGGGCGACCCGGTACAGGTCATGCTGTTCGACGGGCTGGTCTAGCGGACGGACGGCGTCAAGAGATGCTTCCGGCCGCCGATGCGGCCGGGCCTCCCTTGGGCGGGCACGTTTTCCGAGGGACACGGCATTGTCGTTTTTCCGCTGCACTTCAGCGGGCTGGCTGCGTCCCCGGCGGCCTGAAACTACCGTTCGGGAACAGGTTTCGCTACACTGCGTGCAACCATTTCATCCCCACCCGAGCCGTTCATGTCCCCTGCTCCGCTCCTCCCCGCCGTCAACAAAGAGATCGCCTACGTCGACCCAGTCCGTACCGCCAAGGCGCTGGTGCTGGTGTATCTGTGTTTCTCCGTGCCCATCGTCACGCTTGCACTGATCGTCGCCTTCGTGCGCTATGGCGACCTGCCGGGCATCACCGTGATCACGGCGCTGGTGCTCAACACGATTGTCGGCTTTGGCCTGCTGTGGCTGGCCTGCAATGCCTATAACTGGGTGGCACGGCGCTTCGGCGGGATCGAAGTGACGCTGCGGGACATGCCGCACACCGACGACTGAAGCGGTCGCCCGGGTGCAGCATCGCGGGCTGGCCGCGCCAGCCCGGTGCTCTCTGCGTCCCCACGCAATGTGAGAGCCACGACACGGAACCATGGGCCCGCGCAGCAGTTTCTTCCTGCCCTGCCCTATCCCTGACACGCCACGCTAGTTCGGCGCATCCGTCTCTTCTTCTGGCTCTCCCCCGAGCGCGAAACCCGGCGTATCGAGGCCCAGCATCGCCTGTGCCGCCTCACCCGGCATCGCCTCTACCTGCCGCAGCTTGCGGTCCATCTGGCGTGTCCGCACTTCGGCCTGTTCGATGTTGCGCGCCGCGCGCACGAGCGTGTCGCGCGTCTTGGCCAGCACGTCGCCGAACTTGCCGAATTCCGTCTTGACCGCGCCGAGAACTTCCCAGACCTCGCTGGAACGCTTCTCCAGCGCCAGCGTGCGGAAGCCCATCTGCAGGCTGTTGAGGATGGCCGTCAACGTGGTGGGCCCCGCCACCGACACGCGATAGGTGCGCTGCAACGTATCGACCAGTCCGGGCCGGCGCAAAGCCTCGGCGTACAGCCCTTCGGTCGGCAGGAACATGATGGCGAAATCGGTCGTGGCCGGCGGCGACAGGTACTTCTCGCCGATGGTCTGTGCTTCCTTGCGGATTGCTTGTTCGAGCTCGCGGCCAGCAGCATTCACGCCATCGGCATCGGCGCGCTCCTGCGCATCGAGCAGGCGTTCGTACTGCTCCTTGGGAAATTTGGCGTCGATCGGTAGCCACACCGGTACGCCGCCATCGCTGCGACCTGGAAGGCGAATAGCGAACTCGACGCGTGCGCCGGAACTGGCGATGGTCTCGACGTTCTTGGCGTACTGGTCCGGCGTCAACATCTGCTCGAGCAGCATCTCCAGCTGCACCTCGCCCCACGTGCCGCGCGACTTCACGTTGGTCAGAACACGCTTGAGATCGCCCACGCCCTGCGCCAGCACCTGCATCTCGCCGAGGCCACGATGTACCTGCTCGAGCCGGTCCGAGACCAGCTTGAACGACTCGCCGAGGCGCTGCTCGAGCGTGGCATGCAGCTTTTCGTCGACGGTCTTGCGCATCTCCTCGAGCTTGGCCGCGTTGTGCGTCTCGATGTCCTTGAGCTTCTGCTCGAGCGTCGCGCGGATCTCGTTGAGCCGGCGCTCGTTACTCTCGCTGAGCGTCTGCAACTGCTGCTGCAAGCCGTCACCGAAGCGGCGCAGCGTGCCAGCCTGCTCCTCGCGGGTCTGCAGGCTTTCCTTCTGCAGGTGCTGACGCATGCCGTCGAGCTGCTGCAGGGTGCTTTCGGTCACGCGCGCGAGTTGCTGGGCAAACGCGTCGATCTGGTTGTTCTGCAGGGTGGCGACCGCCGTCATCTGCTGTGTCAGTGCCTGCTGGAACTGCCCGAGCTGCTGGCCGAGTTCACCTCGGTTGGCACGCGCGGTCTCGCTGACCTCGCCGCGCAATTCGCGCTCCAAGCGCTCGTTGCCGCGCCCGAGTTCCTCGCGCAACGCGCCCATCTGCGCAGCCAGTTCGGCCGTCTGCTGGCCCGGCCGGCCGCGCAGCAGCAAGACCAGCAACAGCACTACCGCCACGGCCGACAGTACCGTGGCCAGGATCAGCCAGATTTCCATCACGCGCGCCGCTCCAGCACTTCTGGATTGAGGGCGCTCGGCGGCCTGCCGGCGTTCGGACCGAGACCCAGTGCGGCGATCAGGTTGTCGGCAGCCAGGTTAGCCATGCCGCGTCGCGTATCTTCCGTAGCGCTGGCGATGTGCGGAGTCAGCACGACGTTAGGCACCGCCAGCAGATCAGGATGCACCTGCGGCTCGCCTTCGAACACATCGAGCCCGGCCGCAAAGATCTTCCGCTCACGCAGTGCAGCCGCCAGCGCGGCATCGTCGACGATACCGCCGCGCGCCAGGTTGACCAGTGTCGCCGAGGGCTTCATCTGCGCCAGCTCCGCCGCGCCGATGGCATGGTGGCTTTCCGCGCTATACGGCAGCACTAGCATGAGATGGTCGGCCTGCTGCAGCAGTTCGACCTTGCTGACGTAACGCGCGCCGAGCTTGTGCTCGATGGCCGGATCCAACCGGCTGCGGTTGTGATACAGGATGGTCATGCCGAAGCCCGCCGCGCGCCGCGCAATCGCCTGTCCGATGCGGCCCATGCCGAGGATGCCGAGCGTGCGGCCATGCACATCGGCACCGAGGAACAGGTCATACGACCACTTGGTCCATTTGCCAGCCCGCAGCCAGTGCTCCGACTCGGTGACGCGCCGTGCCGTCGCCATCAGCAACGCCCAACCGAAATCGGCGGTCGATTCGGTCAGAATGTCTGGCGTATTGGTCGCCACGATGCCTGCTGCCGTGAGCGCGGGAATATCGAGATTGTTATAGCCGACTGCCATGTTGCAGACTGCCTTGAGTTCCGGCAGCTGCGCGACGATGGCCGCGTCGATGCGGTCCGAAGTGTTGGACAGCACACCCTGCCGGCCGGCCATGCGTCGCACGAACTCGTCGGACGCCAGCGGGGTGTCCTCCTGGTTGTCCAGCACGTCGAAATGGGTGCGCAGGCGGTCGAGCACGTCGGGGAAGATGGCGCGGGTCACGAAGATACGAGGCTTCATCATGGAATCCTGAAGAATATGAAAGTCATGATCACGAAGAGCGGAACAAGAATACCGCAGGACCACGCCATGTAGCCGAAGAAGCTCGGCATTCGCACGCCACGGTCTTCCGCGATGGCTTTCACCATCAGATTCGGTGCGTTGCCGATGTAGGTGTTGGCGCCCATGAACACCGCGCCGGCGGAGATCGCCGCCAGCGTCGATGCGCCAGCCGTCATCAGCGTCGCCGCATCACCACCGGCGGTGTTGAAGAACACCAGGTAGGTCGGCGCATTGTCGAGGAAGGACGAGAGGATGCCCGTCGCCCAGAAGTACATGCTATCGATCGGCTGCCCACTGCTGTCGCTGACCAGATGGATCACGCCGGCAAACGCACCGGATGTACCGGCCTTGAGCATGGCGATGACAGGAATGATCGTGAGGAAAATACCGGCGAACAGCTTGGCGACTTCGAGGATCGGCGCCCAGTTGTATTCGTTGCCGGCGCGCGCCGTAGCGGGCGTGATCACGAGCGACAGCAGCGCGATCCCGATAAGCGCCACATCGCGCACCAGGTTCTGCAGCTCCACAGCCGTACCGAACACGTCAAACGACACGCCTGGCTTCCACAGCCCGCTCATCAAGACCAGCCCCACGATGGCGGCCAGCAGCACAAAATTGCGCTTGCCTTCGATCGCCAAGCTTGGAGTGTCCGGCGTGGGATCAAGCAGCGCCTCCCGCTCCTCGCCTCCCGAGCGGTACAGCAAGGTATCGATGACGAAGAACAGGACCAGCAGGATTACGCACAGGAACAGCATCGGCTTGTAGAGATGCTCCATGGTCCAGAAGAAACTCACGCCTTTCAGGAAGCCGAGAAACAGCGGTGGATCGCCCAGAGGCGTCAGCGAGCCGCCGGCGTTGGCCACGAGGAAAATAAAGAACACCACCACATGCGTGATATGCCGGCGGTTGTCATTGGCGCGCAGCAAGGGACGGATCAGCAGCATGGCCGCTCCCGTGGTCCCCATGATGCTGGCCAGCACGGTGCCGAGCGTCAGGATGCCAGTGTTCAGCGCCGGTGAACCATGCAGATTGCCACGCACACAGATCCCGCCAGCAACGACGTACAAGGCGCCCAGCAGGATGATGAATGGCACATACTCCGCCAGCAACGCGTGCACGCCGCTCACCAGCGCAGCATGCCCGCCGAATACCAGAGCGAACGGGATGAAGAAGGCAAGCCCCCACCCGGCAGCGATCTTACCGAAGTGGCGATGCCAGAAAAAAGGCGCCACGAGCGGCCACAAGGCGATGGATAGTAGGATCCCGGCGAAGGGAATGGCCCAGAGCAGCGACAGCGTTGCGCCATTGAGGTCCGCCGCGCCAGCCAGCCCGGGGGCCATCGCACAGGCAGCCACGGCCCACGATTGAAGACGATAAGTTCTGTGAACAGTATGCAGCGGCGCTTGCATTGACAATAGTCTCTCCCGCACCTGAAGGTGCGTTTTCTGGTTTGTTGAATTTTTTACGCAGCCTGCACGAGGATCACGTGCACACGATATGGTCCGTGCGCACCGAGCACGAGGTTCTGTTCGATATCCGCTGTGCGCGATGGTCCGCTGATGATGTTCGTGGCGCGCGGCAGCAGCCCCCGTTCAGCACGCATCAGTGCGAAGGCCGCTTCGAGGTCAGGCACGATACGTGCGACGGGCACGATGGCGATATGCGTTTCCGGCAACAGCGCCGTAGAGGCAGGTGTACCGGGGCCAGACAGTAACATCAGCGAACCGGTCTCGGCAATCGCACAGAAACACCCGGTCACGCCGACGAGATCGCGGGCCGTGCGATCCACCTCGACATCCCGGGCCGGCGGCCGGTTGGCCGCCTCGATACCAGCGGCCTGCCAGTCCAGCGACGCGGCCGCATCCCACGCCACGCAGCGCAGCGGCAACGTAAGGTTGCCGAGATAGCGTGCCACGGCCTGCGGCACGTCTGCGAGCGTGGCAACGGTCTCAAGCGTCGACGCCATACGCAACGCCTGCTCGGAAAACGCCGGAACCAGATCATCCTGGCGCTGGCTTTTTTCGAGCGGACGCGGCCCAGCCGGATGGCGTGCCAGATAATCGGCCACCGACTCGCGCTCATTCTCCATCACCGCCGCGGGCCTGCGCTGCGCGGCGCGGATACGGGCAAGGATGTTGCGCCTGGCAGTACTGGTATCCATATCGACCCCCATCGGCTCCGGTGAGCAACCTTGCGATTATACGAGGGCCATGTCCAATATCCAGCGCCGCAGGCTACGAGGCCGGATCAGCAGCGACCCCAAAGACCTGCCGCAGATAGGCAAGATAGCCCGGATCGTCGCTCATGGTCTTGCCAGGCGAGTCCGAGAGCTTGGCCACGGGCTGGCCATTGCAGCGCGTCATCTTGATGACGATCGGCAATGCTTCATAGCCCAGGTCGTTGGTCAAATCGGTACCGATGCCGAAGGCCAGCTGGCAACGCTCACGAAATCGGGCGTATAGCGCGATGATGCGCGGCGCGGTGAGGCCGTCGCTGAACACCAGCAGCTTGCTGCGCGCGTCGATGCGGTGGGCCGCATAGTGAGCAAGCATGCGCTCGCCCCATTGTTCCGGATCTCCAGAGTCATGCCGCACGCCGTCGAAGAGCTTGCAGAAATACAGGTCGAAGTCGCGCAGGAAGGCATCGAAGCCCACCGTGTCCGACAGGGCAATCCCCAGATCGCCACGGTACTCGTGCGCCCAGGTGTCCAGCGCAAACACCTGCGAATCGCGCAAGCGGGGCCCTAGCGCCTGGCAGGCCTGTACATACTCATGCGCCATCGTCCCGAGCGGCGTCATGCCGTGGCGTGCAGCGAGCCAGACATTGCTCGTACCGGCATATTGCGTCCCCAGCCGGGCGCGGGTCGCGAGCACGACCTCCTCCTGCCAGTCGCGGGAAAAACGCCGGCGCGTGCCATAGTCGGCGATCTTGCACGCCTCCTGCCCGGGCTGCCCCAGCAAGGCCAGCTTGGCGGCCAGCCGCGCCCGGCCTTCCGCGTAGCCCGGCCGGGGCTGGGTACGGCGAAAATACACTTCGTTGACGATGGCCAGCACCGGCACCTCGAACAGGATGGTGTGCAGCCATGGCCCGCGGATCACGATATCGAGCGCCCCGCCGCCCTCCGGCGCAGGCGCGATGTCGATATAGCGGGTATTGAGCTGGAACAGGCGGAGAAAATCGACGAAATCGGACTTGATGAAGCGCAGGCCGCGTAGATAGGCCAGTTCGTCTTCCGTGAAACGCAAGGTGCACAGCGCCTCGACTTCCTGCCGGATCTCGTCGGCACAGGCTGCCAGATCCACGCCCGTCCGCCGGCAACGGAAGCGGTATTCCACATCGGCGCCAGGGAAATGATGCAGAACGACCTGCATCATCGTAAATTTATAGAGATCGGTATCCAGCAAGGATTGAATCATCATGCCACCGCCCCCCCGTCGATGCATCCGGGTCCATGGTAGCGCATCCTGCACAATCCACGCGGCCCGGCACATGACCCGCCACCCCATCTGCTAAAAATGGCATAAAGAAATAAAAAAACTGTCTTATCGAGACATATAGTCACGCTATTCTTGGCAAGTGGCTGCGATACAATACGACCTGCGCGGCAGAGCGTGCATTCGCACGGTTCGCAATCCCAATTTCACCTGATCTGTTTTTGGAAAAGTAATGACCCACGTCGTCACAGAAGCCTGCATTCGCTGCAAATACACCGACTGCGTCGATGTTTGCCCCGTCGATTGCTTCCGGGAAGGACCGAATTTCCTGGCTATCGATCCTGACGAGTGCATCGACTGTGCGGTATGTGTGGCCGAGTGTCCGGTCAATGCTATTTATGCCGAGGAAGATGTCCCTGGCGATCAGCAGGATTTCATCGACCTCAACGCCAAGCTTGCCAGCGGCTGGCCCTCCATTACAAAAACCAAGTCCCCTCTGCCGGATGCGGACGACTGGAAAGACGTCACCGCAAAACGGGACCAACTGGTCCAATGATTGATTCGCCGCCCGGCGCTCGGCCGGCGGCCTCGGAAGGAATATGATGGATATGAGCATCCCTAACTCCGTCGCGGAAACCGCTGCCAGCGGCCAGCCGCTGGAAATCGACGCACTGATCGTCGGTGCCGGTCCCGTGGGCCTGTTCCAGGTCTTCGAACTCGGCCTGCTGGAAATCAAGGCGCACATCATCGACTCGCTCAAGAGCGTGGGCGGTCAATGCGTGGAGTTGTACCCGGACAAGCCCATCTATGATATTCCCGCTGTGCCCATCTGCACCGGCCAGGAGCTGACGGACAACCTGCTCAAGCAGATCGAGCCGTTCGAGCCGACTTTCCACCTGGGCCAGGAAGTTACAGTGGTCGAGCGCCGTGAAGACGGCCGCTTCTTTGTCGAAACCTCGACCGGCACGCGCTTCATCACCAAGACCATCTTCATCGCCGCAGGCGTGGGTTCGTTCCAGCCGCGTACCGTGAAGGTGGAAGGCATCGACAAGTTCGACGGCAAGCAGCTGTTCTACCGCGTGAAGGATCCGAGCCGCTTCCACGGCCGTAACCTGGTCATCGTGGGCGGCGGCGATTCCGCGCTGGACTGGACGCTGGACCTGGTCGGCAAGGCTGAATCGGTGGTGATGATCCACCGTCGCGACGGCTTCCGCGCCGCGCCGGCCTCGGTCGCCAAGATGAACGAGCTGTGCGAAAACCTGGAAATGCAGTTCCTGGTCGGCCAGATCACCGCCTATGAGGAAAAGGACGGCACGCTGACCGAAGTCAAGGTCACGGGCGCCGACGGCGTGACGCGCCGCCTGCCGGTGGACGACCTGCTGGTGTTCTTCGGCCTGTCGCCGAAGCTGGGCCCGATCGCCGAATGGGGCCTCGACCTGGAACGCAAGCAGATCAAGGTCGATACCGAGAAGTTCGAGACCAACATCCCCGGCATCTTTGCCGTGGGTGACATCAACACCTATCCGGGCAAGAAGAAGCTGATCCTGTCGGGCTTCCACGAAGCCGCGCTGGCCGCTTTTGGCGCCGCGCCGTACATCTTCCCGGAGAAGAAGATCCACATGCAGTACACGACGACCTCGCCGAAACTGCACAAGATCCTCGGCGTCGAAAGCCCCGTCTTCGACTGACCCGCAACGGAGCTCACCGGCTCCTCACAGTACCGGACAAACCGCCCGCCTCGCGACCCGCGACGCGGGCGGTTTGCATTAGGGTGGCGGGCGAAACTCCATGAAATCGCTGTAAGCGTCCACCTGAAACAACACAAGGCCGCGGCAGACAGCCAATGCCCTCAACATGCCGGCGGAAGCCGGTATCATAGCGACTGTGAACGTCCGGCCGGCGAGGCCGGACATCTTCCAGGCTAGGGGTCCTGCGCGCGGCGCGGGTGAGAAAAACCCTTCGAACCTGATCTCGATAATGCGAGCGCAGGGAAGCTGGAACAGCATGGCCAGATCTCCCCGGTCGCCCGCATCCGCTGTTTCCGTCCTTGCGCCTACCGGCCCTGTGCCAAGGC
>DATLHT010000200.1:0-2529 GCA_035539795.1 Burkholderiaceae bacterium | reverse complement strand
CGTCAAGCCGCATTGCTGAGGGCCCGAATGCCCGTCGCCTGCTTGCCTTTTGGTCCTTGAATGACGTCGAATTCGACGGCCTGGCCTTCCTTCAGGGTCTTGAACCCTTCCATAACGATTGCCGAAAAGTGCGCGAAGATTTCCTCGCCACCATCCGCCGGGCTGATGAAGCCAAATCCCTTGGCGTCGTTGAACCATTTGACCACACCGCGTGCCATACAAAAACTCCTACAGAGAAGCGAAACACGAGCGAACCGGACATGTGAACCAGACCGCTTGCCATGCGACTCACGCAGTGAGGGGCACGGGCGGTCTGATGCGGGCACCTGCCGGGGACCGGTCCGCTCACCTGAACACTTTTCTTCCGGAGCGCCCGCAAGCCTCCGGGTGAAAAATGTGGACATGATTTTCGGTGATCCAAAAACAGAGTCAATCGGTTGGATGGGCAATTTGTGGCACTTTTACGCCAGATTTTGGGGGTGTTTTTCGAGATTTAACAAATTTAGTCAGTTCGTGGTGTCGGCTGCGAGAGGATGCGCACGGTGCCGCCATGGAGTACTCTGTGAACATGACGGGGCGACATCGCAAGAATTTGCGATAGTCGGGCGCCACAGGGCTTGAAGATCGGCGCTTTTCCCCAAATTGCAGAACATCGGTTAGGGGGTAGAATAAAGCCATGGCAACCCGAATGGCGAATCTACCGAGACACGACGCGGACACCGTACTGGAGCGCAAGACGCAGGCCGTCAAGCCGCCCTCCATGTACAAGGTGCTGCTGTTGAATGACGACTTCACTCCCATGGAGTTTGTCGTCCTGATATTGCAGGAGTACTTTGGCAAGGATCGTGAGGCCGCGACCCAGATCATGCTGACAGTGCATCGCGAGGGCAAGGGAGTATGCGGTATCTTCACCAGGGATATCGCAGCGACAAAAGTTGAGTTGGTGTCAACCCACGCGCGGCAGGCGGGCCACCCGCTGCAGTGCGTGATGGAGGAAGCATGATTGCGCAAGAGTTGGAAGTCAGCCTGCACATGGCCTTTGTGGAGGCACGTCAGGCACGGCACGAGTTCATTACCGTCGAGCACCTGCTGCAGGCGCTGCTGGACAATCCCACCGCTGCCGAAGTGCTGCGCGCGTGCGCGGCCAATATCGAAGACTTGCGCACCAGCCTGAAGAATTTCATCGTCGACAATACGCCGGTGGTGTCAGGCACGGATGAGGTCGATACGCAACCCACGCTCGGTTTTCAGCGCGTGATCCAGCGGGCCATCATGCATGTGCAGTCGACGTCCAACGGCAAGAAGGAAGTCACTGGCGCAAACGTGCTGGTGGCGATCTTTGGCGAGAAGGATTCGCACGCGGTTTACTACCTGCAACAACAGGGCGTTACCCGTCTCGACGTGGTCAATTTCATCAGTCATGGCATCCGCAAGGACCAGGCCGAGGCTGCCAAGCAGGGCGAAGGCGGTGCTGAGGCTGAAGCCGGCGACGGTAAGGAAAGCCCGCTCGAGCAATACACACAGAACCTGAACGCGCTGGCGAAGGCCGGCAAGATCGACCCGCTGATCGGCCGCGAGCAGGAGGTGGAGCGCGTGGTGCAGATCCTGTGCCGACGCCGCAAGAACAACCCCCTGCTGGTCGGTGAGGCCGGCGTCGGCAAGACCGCTATCGCGGAAGGGCTGGCCTGGCGCATTACCAAGGGTGAAGTCCCGGAAATCCTGGAAAAAGCGAGTGTGTACTCACTCGACATGGGTGCATTGCTGGCTGGTACCAAGTACCGCGGTGATTTCGAGCAGCGCCTGAAGGGCGTGCTGAAGTCCCTCAAGGACAATCCCAACGCCATCCTCTTCATCGACGAGATCCACACGCTGATCGGCGCGGGCGCCGCGTCGGGCGGCACGCTCGACGCCAGCAACCTGCTCAAGCCGGCGCTGTCGAGCGGCCAGCTGAAGTGCATAGGAGCGACGACGTTCACTGAGTATCGCGGTATTTTCGAGAAAGATGCCGCATTATCGAGGCGTTTCCAGAAGGTGGACGTGGTCGAGCCATCGGTCGAACAGACCGTGCAGATCCTGCGTGGTCTGAAATCACGCTTCGAGGAACATCATGGTGTCAAGTACGCAGCGGCGGCGCTGACCGCGGCGGCGGAGTTGTCGGCACGCTTCATCACCGACCGCCATCTGCCGGACAAGGCCATCGACGTGATCGACGAGGCGGGCGCGGCTCAACGTATCCTGCCCAAGTCCAAGCAGAAGAAGACCATCGGCAAGGACGAGATCGAGGACATCGTCTCCCGTATCGCGCGCATCCCGCCGCAGAGCGTGAGCCAGGATGACCGCAGCAAGCTGCAGACGCTCGACCGCGACCTGAAGTCGGTGGTGTTCGGGCAGGACCCGGCCATCGAAGCGCTTGCCGCCGCGATCAAGATGTCGCGCGCCGGTCTCGGCAAGACCGACAAGCCGATCGGCTCGTTCCTGTTTTCGGGCCCGACTGGCGTCGGCAAGACCGAGGTGGCCAAGCAACTGGCC
>DATLHT010000199.1:0-13152 GCA_035539795.1 Burkholderiaceae bacterium | reverse complement strand
GCCCGGCATGCGGGTCGTCCAGTGGCAGCCAGGTGCCGCGGTCCCAGATCCGCACTTGTCCTGCGCCATACTGGCCGGCGGGAATCTCGCCTTCGAACCCGGCATAGCCGAGCGGATGGTCTTCGACCTGCACGGCCAGGCGCTTGACGGCCGGATCGAGGCTCGGCCCTTTCGGGACAGCCCAGCTCTTCAGTACCCCATCCAGTTCGAGACGGAAGTCATAGTGCAGGTGGCTGGCATGGTGGCGCTGCACGACATAGCATGCGTCGGCAGGGGACCGGTGTGCCGGTTGCCCAGCTGGTTCGGGCGTCTTGTCAAAATTGCGCCGTGCGCGATAGCGCTGCAGCGCGTCCTTCGCGCTCATGCTGCCGCGGCCCGTTTGCGCCGTGTGCCGTCGCTGCCGGTCTTGCCTGGGCGTTTGGCGGGCGCTGTCTTGCGTGCCGCACTCTTGCTGCGTGTCGTGGATTTGCCCTGGCGTTGGGCGATGCTGCTGCGAATGAGATCCATCATGTCGATGATGTCGGCGCTCTTGCGCGGCGTACGGTCGGCGGGTGCGGTTTCGGCCACAGTGTGCGTCTGTCCGGCGGCGATACGGCGCTCGATGCGCTTCATCAGGTCAGCACGGTAGGTGTCGTGATACTCGTCGGGGGACCAGGGTTCGGCCATATCTTCCACGAGCTTGGCCGCCATGCCGACTTCGCGCGTGGTGACACCGGTCCCGCGTGTACCGCTGGCAGGCAGGTCGAGTTCGTCGGCGGGCAGGATTTCCTCGGCGAAGCGCATGGTATTGAGTACGAGGACCTGATCGCTAACCAGAACTGCTGCGAGATGCTGGCGCGCGCGGATCACGACCAGTGCCAGTGCGGCGTAACCGGTGCGGCGCATGGTTTCGCGCAGCAGTGCATAGCCTTTTGCGCCGTGCCGGTCCGGCTCCAGGTAGTAGGGTGTTTCGAAGAAGTAGGGCGGGATCTCAGTGGTCTGCACGAAGCTCACGATATCGACGGTCTGTGTTGCCTCGACATTGGCCTGGATGAAGTCCTCTTCGGTCAGCAGCACATACTCGCCCTTGCTGTATTGGTAGCCTTTAGCGATATGCGCTGACTCGACTGGCTTGCCGGTCCGCTTGTTAATGCGCTGGTAGCCGACCGGCGCCATGTCGCGCCGGTCGATCCAGTCAAGGTCGATAGTGTTGCTGTGCGCCGCCGGTTTGAGCACCACGGGGATGGTGACCAGGCCAAACGAAATCGCACCGCGCCAGATGATGCGGGACATCTTGTACTCGCATCATGCGCGTTTGGGCGGCGGCGGTGGCACGTCGCCTGGCGGCGGATCGTTGACCGGCTCGTGGGTGTCAGGAATCGGCACCGGCGGCTCGGGAATCTCCGGGCGCGGCGGTGTCTGGTCGGGTTCGGGGGTGATATGCATCTCAATTCTCCTCAAGGCGGACATCTTGCGTTGCGGCGTCAGCGGCGGACGCAGGCCGGGTGGCTGCTTCATGGCGGCAGACCACGACAGTGCCTTCACCCTCCGCTGCCATGAAATCGCGGTACAGCAAGGCGGCGACGATCGCCGGGTGGAGGGTGGAGAGCACGTCGCTGTCGGGTAGTTGCACGTCGTCGCACAGGTCGCCGCAGTACAGCACCAGCAGGCTGCCCTCGGGCCATGCCATTTCGGTGCCGATCGTGCCGCTGGGGCCGGCGGGCGGCTGCACATAGCGCGGTGCGGTGGGCGTGTCGATCAGCGCGTGGATGCCGCCGCCCCCCGCGAAGCACAGGTGATCGCCCTGTGTATCGAGTGTGGCGACGCCGAGCGCAACGTCGCCATGCAGGTTGCTGCCAAGTGCGCTGCGCACACGCTCGGCGATAATCCCCGGAGTGGCGGCCACACAGGCGCCAGCTGCGCGATGGGCCGCAGTCGTCAGCTGATGCGCATCCGGTCCGTGGCCCAGGCCGTGTAGCAGGGTCAGGTTGAAGCCGCCGGGCGACATCAACTCGATATGCCACGGCTGGCACCGCGTCACTTGCTGCGGGCGCGGTACGCAGATCGCGCCGACCGCGATGTCCGTGCCAAACGGGATGAAACGTTCGGAGGGCGGCAGCACCATGCGGGCGATATGCCCACGTTCTGGCGTGCAGTGCAGTGTGAAAGCCTCCGCGATCGGCGCAAGCAGGGCCAGACCGCTTCGTTCATCGGGCGCATAGCGTTCCAACGCCAGGATCTCGATGCGCGGCGCGGCCAGGCCGCTGACTTCTTCACGCAGCGGACGGATCATTAACTCGCCATGCCCGCCGGGGCGGCTCAGCAGGCACGCGGCTGCGCTGGCAACAGCTTCGTCAAGGCGGTCGGTGGCCCGTTCGCTGAAGCCACAGCGCACCGCGAGCTGCATGGCGGCGCGCCGGACGACTTCGATGTCCGACCGCTCGGCAATCAGGGTTCGAAATTGCATGGGAAGGGCGGCATGGGAATAGTCAGAGAAGGAATGAAAGGCACGTGGCAACCCACTACAGCCGTCCCATCAGCACGAGTACAAGAATGATCAGCAGGACCAGACCGAGTCCGCCGCTCGGCCAGTAACCCCAGCCGGAGCTATAGGGCCACGATGGCAGCGCGGCGACGAGCAGCACGATCAGGACGATCAACAGGATGGTTCCAGTTGCCATGACGAATCTCCTCTTCACGAAAACGCGGGAACCGGCCTGGCCGGCTCCCACAGGATGCAGTCAGTCAGTGAAGCGCACGCCCGGCGGGCGGCGCACACACCGGGGCATTTACTTGTTGTAGCGCGCCTTGACGTCGCTCATGCACTTGTCCTTGGCATCGCCCGACATGGCATCGCACTTTTCCTTGTCGGCCTTGTAACGCGCATCGCTGACGTCTTTGTTGACCTCGCGGCGGGTCTCGGCTACCTCGGCCGACGAGCCGCTACCCTTTTCCTTGGTCACTTTGGCAGCGCCAAGGGCCTGTTCGTGCGCGGCCTTGGCTTCCTTCACGCACACATCCTTTTCGTTGCCCTTTTTGTCGTCGCAACGTTCCTTGGCGACCTTGTAATCGCCGTCGGCTTTCTCCTTCTGCACCTTGGCATGAGCCTTCGGCGTGCCGTCACGGCTTGCCTCTGCCTCGGCCTTGGCGACGTCGCGGTCGCGCTTGGCTTCGGCTTCGCAGATGTCCTTGGCGTTCGAGCTCAATGCCTTGCACCGTTCGTTCGCCGCCTTGTAGTTGGCGTTGGCCTGCTTGACCGCGGCATCGTAGCCGCTCGCCGCAGCAGGCTGTGCAGCCGTGTTTGCGCCGGGTGTCATCTGTGCCAGCGCGGCCCCCCCAGGGACGGCAATCATCGCGGCACATGCAGTTGCAGTCAGCCATTGCTTCATCATTCTGCTCTCCTTGTTGTGAATGGATCGATGGTGCGGGGCCTGCTTCTCAGACCCACCGTTGACCACGTTTCAAGGCTACGATTGTGGCCGGCGGTCCGGCAGTGCCCTCGTTCCGATAGCCGCGTCGGACATTTCCGACATAAGTGGTGTGCCGTGCTCATCGATATTGCATCCGCCGTGTCATTCGTTCTCGACCGGCGGCTCGCTCCAGAGCGGATCGTCCCCGCGTTTCACCGAGGGCGGTTCACCGTTGTCGTCCGGCACATTCGCTTCACGCGGATAGGGTGGCGCGGGACGCCGGATCGCCGGGTCCTCCGGAGGGGGCGTGTCGCGCTTGCCTGGTGGTGTCGCCATGACATGTCTCCTGATATTCAGTTGCCCGTGTTGTTCTCGCACGATGCATGCCAGTCCTGCAACAAGGTCAGCAGGCGGCGTTCATCCTGGCGGAGCCCGCTGCGGCGATGCAGGACGCATGCCGCCAGCGTGCCGCCGGTGTAGGCGGCCAGCACGGCCGGATGGACATAGCATTTGCGGCAGACCGCCACGGTGTTGCGCAGCTGGCGCGCTACTTCGCGAATCGCGGCAGTGATGGCGCGCGCGTCTTCGCGATCCTGGGCGAGCGGGCCCGGCAATTTGCGCAGGCAGCCGAGGGCGAGGACGCTGCCGGACCACGTGCGGAAATCCTTGGCGGTGAAGTCGCTGCCCATGACGGCTTGCAGATAAGCATTGACGTCGGTGGAACCGACTTCGTGCGTGATACCGTCGGCGTCACGATAATTGAACAACTGTTGCCCCGGCAGCTCGGCGCACGACCGGACGATGCGCGCCAGGCGCGTGTCGCTCAGCACTACGTCGTGCTGAACCCCGCTCTTGCCGGTGAACTGCATGCGCAGGCGGCTGCCGTGCAGCTTCATGTGCCGGCGCTGCAGCGTGGTGATGCCATAGCTGCGGTTCTGGTGCGCATAGCGTCGGTTGCCTACGCGCACGAGGGTCTGATCCAGCAAGTAGACCACGGCCGCCAGCACTGTGTCGCGCGCCAGTGGATGGCCGCGCAGATCGCGGGCCACATGGGCGCGTAGCCGTGGCAGCGCCATACCAAAGGCATGCAGCCGGGCGTACTTGTCGCGCTCGCGCAGCGCCACCCACGCATCGTGATAGCGATACTGCTTGCGACCGCGCTGATCGATGCCCGTGGCTTGCAGATGTCCGCGTGGATCGCGGCAGATCCACACCGACTCATAAGCGGGTGGCAGGGCCAGGCTGCGGATGCGTGCCAGGGTCGCGGCATGCCGGACGCGCACGCCATCGTCGAGGTACACGAACCCACGCGGCCCGGCACGGCGGCGCAGGATGCCCGGCATGGTGTCGTCGACATAGCGAAGGCCGGCGTCCTGCGCCGCCGCACGAGCCTCGCCGGCTGCGTCACGTACTGGCGCTGGCATGCGTCGGATCGGGGCAGAAGGGATTGGACTGGCGCAAGGTCGGCATCGGGTGTCGGCTCATCGCGTGCGGCTCCGGTCGTTGGCGGTGAAATGCATGGCGGCGCGGGAACCGCAGACCGGGTGCGAGGCAGCGGACTTTAGCCATTCCACATGCCGGTATGCTGCTGTGCACATGGTCACCATGGCCCGCAGATATGCGAATGGCATGCCAGCTAGGTCCCTTGTGTCCGGCCCGATGTGGCGCGCCCGGCAGTTGCGTCCGCCACGCGGGTTTCCGGCTGCGCCTGTGTAAAAACTACGTGTGGCAGTGCGCTTTTGACAGTCTTTGGGATGTCTGCACCTGTCGGCATCTCCGCGGGTATCCATGAGGCATGTGACGAGTGCAGGCGGTGTAGTGCCGCCCCTCGTGTTCAGCGAGGGCGGATATGGGCGGCTGGCATGCGTTTCGCGTCATGTGCCGGCAAGAGCGCCGCCAGGAGACCGATGTGCCCGACCGCCTTCCCGGACAGGGCACGGTGATGCCCGCAGTGACGCCCGCAGTTATGCCCTACCGCCCTGATAAGTGCACGGCTGCCGGGCATGAGATTGTCACGCACTTGCGGATCGCGCAGAAGCTTGCAGCCCTGCTGGGCTGTCCGCTGCAGGACCTGCCGGATGATCTCGCGCTGTGGCGCGCGGTACACGGTACGCCTTATTACGTGCCCTTCGACACGCTCGAGACCGGTACGGCCCGGGCGCTGGGTGTCGATGGCGTGGACAGCCTGTTTGGCGGCGTGGTGCCACATGCCTTCGTTGCGACCAAGGTGATCACGCATCCCGTGCTGTCGCCCGACGCGTCTGCCCCGGCAGGGTGGAACCCGGCGATGGGCGAACAGATCGCGAAAGTAGTCTTGCCGGGCTACAGCGCCTTTGCGGTCGGAGATGCCCGTCGCGCAGGGCGGCTGTTGCTGCGCGACGGGCCGGTGAGGATCAAGGCGCCTATGAGCAAAGGCGGGCTTGGCCAACAGGTGGTGCAGGACGCGCATGCGCTCGACGCCGCTCTCGCGCCGCTGGAGGATACGCTAGTGAACACGGGCGTCGTGCTGGAGCGCGACATCGACCACGTGCGTACCTGCAGTGTGGGCCAGGTGGTGGTGGCCGGTGTCCGTCTGTCGTACTACGGCACGCAGCGCCTGACGCGCGACAACACCGGGGCCACAGTCTACGGCGGTTCGCTGCTGCAGGTGGTGCGTGGCGATTTTGAGGCGGTGCTGCAGCTGCCGCTCGACCCGCAGGCGCGCTGCGCCGTCACGCAAGCCTGCCAGTATCACCAGGCCGCGCATGCGTGCTACCCCGGCCTGTTCGCCTCGCGCTGCAACTACGACGTGCTGCAGGGCGATACTGCCAACGGCGTCTGGCACAGCGGCGTGCTGGAGCAATCGTGGCGTGCCGGGGGCGCTACTGGCGCGGAGCTCGCGGCGTTCGGCTACCTGCGCGAACACCCCGAGGCCACGCAGGTCCGCGTGGCGACCTACGAGCTGTACGGGGGCGCGGCATCTTCGTCGCCTGCGCCACAGGATGCCGTGATCTATTTCGACGGAGACGATGGCAGCGTGGGGCCGCTGCTCAAGTATGCGAGGGTAGAGACCGATGCCGGGTCATGATTACGTGGTGCAGATCCCGACCGATGGCGAGCGTATCGAAGGCACGCTGGTGACGCCGGCCCGACAGGTGCCGGGGGTGCTGTTCGTGCATGGCTGGGGCGGCAGCCGCCAGCAGTATCTGGCGCGTGCGCGTCAGGTGGCGGAGCTGGGCTGTATCTGTCTGACCTTCGACCTGACGGGGCATGCGGGCACGCTGCCGCAGTTCGAGACAGTGACGCGCGAACGCAATCTCAGCGATGTGCTCGGCGCGTACGACACACTGGTCAGCCAGCGGATGGTCGATCCGGCGTGTGTGGCAGTGGTCGGCAGCAGCTATGGTGGCTACCTCGGCGCCATCCTTAGTACTCTCCGTCCGGTGCGCTGGCTGGCACTGCGTGCGCCGGCACTGTACATGGACCGCGGCTGGGAACTGCCCAAGCTGGAACTGCATCGCACCCAGGATCTGGTGGCGTATCGCCGCACCACGGTGCCGCCGCAATCGAACAGGGCATTGCGTGCCTGCGTGGCATTTGGCGGCGATGCGCTGGTGATCGAATCCGAGGAAGACTCGATCGTGCCGCACGCTGCCGTCAACAGCTATCTCGAAGCCTTTGTGCATGCGCGTTCGCTGACTTACCGCGTGATCGCCGCTGCCGACCACGGGCTGAGTGACGTCAAGCACCAGCATACCTACAGTACGCTGCTCCTTAACTGGCTCAGCGAAATGGTCAGCGGCGCAAACATCGCCGGTGCGACGTCCTCACCGCTTCCGGAAGCGCACGCGGATGCCATCCCAGAAACCCCGCTCCCGCATCACGCCGATGCCGTTGCGGAGCACGCCAAGGAGTGAACCATGCCACAGGACACCACGTTGCCACCCCAGCACCAGGCACAACAGCCCGGCCGCGAGCATGCCATGCATCCCCGCCCGGAAAGCGGTGCGCGAGACTACGTCGGACATGGTTTGCTTTCCGGGAAAACAGCGCTGATTACCGGTGGGGACAGCGGTATCGGCCGGGCGGTGGCTATCGCCTTTGCACGCGAAGGCGTGGATGTGGCGGTGGCTTACCTGGAAGAACATGCGGACGCGCAGGAGACTGCGCGGCTCGTGGAAGCGGCGGGGCGACAGTGCCTGCTATTGCCTGGTGATCTTGGCATCCGGGCACATGCACAGGCAGTCGTGGAGACTACGTTGGCCAGCTTCGGGCGCATTGATGTTCTCGTGAATAACGCTGCCGAACAGCATCCGCGCGAGACGCTCGAGGAAATCGACGAGGCTCAGCTGGAAGCGACGTTCCGTACCAATTTCTTTGCAATGTTCCATGTCACGCAGGCGGCGCTGCCGTCCATGGCTGCCGGGAGCGTGATCCTGAACACTACATCTGTCACGGCCTACCGTGGCAGCAGGCATTTGCTGGACTATGCTGCTACCAAGGGCGCCATTGTGGCATGGACCCGCTCGCTGGCGCTGCAGGTGGTGGAGCGCGGCATCCGCGTCAATGGCGTCGCGCCGGGCCCGATCTGGACGCCGCTGATTCCGTCGACGTTTCCGCCTGAACATGTGGCTAAGTTTGGGAAGGACACGCCGATGGGCCGCCCGGGCCAACCGGAGGAGGTCGCGGGTGGTTTCGTGTTCCTGGCCTCCGAGGCGGCGAGCTACATCACGGGCCAGATTCTGCATATCAACGGCGGCGAAGTCATCAATGGCTAGCAGTGTGGCTTAGGCCACCCATGCGTGGCTTGTCCGCCATCTTTACCCAAGGAGGGTGTCATGTCATCCCATCGTCCCGTCCACACCGGACATGAACTGAGTCGCGCACGTGCCCATGAGGGGGCGCGCGGCGATCGGGCCCCGACGCCGAGTGCACAGACCTTGCAGGAATTGATGCCGGACCTGCAGTTTCCGGCCAGCCGAGCGGCGATTCTCGACTGTGCGCGCCGCCAGAATGTGGAACGTCATCTGATGGCGCAGCTGGAGCACCTGCCCGACCAGCCGTACCCCGATGCCGTGGAGATCGCGCGCGCCCTGAGCCAGTTCGGTTGAAGCCCGGTCGCGCGGCGGCATTCGCACGCGCGGGCCGCCGCGGCTGGGCACAGTCATGTGCGTATCGTCAATGGATACCGTGGGAAGGCTGCGAGATGTCCTTCAGTGTCTCGCTCGTGCCTTTGGGATCATCGTTCTTCACGGCCAGGTCGCCCAGAGAGACCATGCCGACCAGCTGATGGTCACGGTCCACGATGGGAATGCGACGGACCTGATGCTCGGCCATCTTGCGGCAGGCATCCTCGATGGCATCCTCTTCGGTACACCACAGGGGATCGCTCGACATGGCATCGCCTACTCGCGTTTTGGCGGGATCATGGCCAGCTGCGGTGCAGCGCACGGTGATGTCGCGGTCGGTGACGATGCCCATCAAGCGGCGGCCATCGCACACCGGCAGGGAGCCGATATCAAGCTGCTGCATCAACTGTGCCGCGCGCTGGATCGATTCGTCGGTCGACAGGTACGCCGGCTCGGAACTCATGACATCGCGCAGGATATGCGGTGCTGCGCCCGTGTTCGTGCTGCGTGAGCTGCTTGAAGCATGTGATTGCTGTTTCATGGCGGATCCTCCGGAATCGTTCGGGTGGTCGGTTGGCGGAATGGCATGGCGCGGCGAGCAGGAACGAACAAGGTGGTCCGGTAGCCTTATGCAATCCTTACGTGGCGATGCAAAAAATGCCATGCCGCCATGCCGGACACGCGCGTCGCGGCGCGACGGTCGACACAAAGCAGAGAAAAGCGAAAACGATGCCAGTGTGGATGTCAGCCGGGCAAGGTGCGGTAAGTCGGCAAGCGTGTCATGCGCGTTGCATGCCGAGCGTTAGATAGAGATCGACGGCGCGCGACAGCGCCCAGTCTGCCGCCGCGGTGCGAACAGCATTCCGTGTGCCATGAAAGCGGATCGTTTCGGAGAAGACGTGCGTGTGGTCGCCGATGCGGAATAACCAGGCGAAGCATTGGGTGCCCGCCGGTGTGGGGCCATCGCCATTGCCGTCGGCTACACCTGTATTGGCAATCGCCAGCGTGACATCGGCCAGAGCCAGTGCTCCGCGCGCCATGGCACGGGACACGGGTTCGCTGGTGAGACCATGTTCAGCGATCAGTTCGGGTGCGACACCAAGCAGGCCAGTCTTGATAGATGGCGCATAGGCGACAATCGCACACTGCAGGACGGAGCCACAGCCCGGTACATCAGCAATACGCGCAGCGATCAGGCCGGCGGTACACGATTCGGCAGTGGCGAGGCGCAGGTGGTGAGAAGCAAAGAAGTGGGCGATGTCGTGCAGTTGGCGCATGGCGAAAGACATGGAGAAGACGATAACGTCGAACGAGGTGGCCCATGCCTCGCATGTTTCATGCCTGTGATCACCACGCTTGCGGGAGGCTACCCGGAGAAATGCTCCAGCCGATAGCCGTGCGAGAACACGGGGGAAATGCGCAGTCCATTCTGCGGGCGGAAGCCGAGCTTGCTGCGCAAGGCGGAAAGGCATGATTCCAGCGCCACCGGATGCGGGCTGTACATGGCGATGGTTTGCTCGAATGTCGCACGCGGCACGATACGGCCAAAGTTGCTGAGGAGCAGGCGTGCGATTTCGTATTCGACCCGATCGAGAGCCACCGCTGCGCCGTGCATCGTGATGTACGGCTCCTCCGGCTGGAGGCGGTAGCCGTCGATTTCGATGGGTATGCCGGCTGGCGGGGGATGTGGCGGCCGCCTTAGCAGGGCTGCGATCCGCGCGAGCAGGATGCTGGGGCGGATGGGTTTGATCAGATAGTCGTCCGCGCCAGCGGACAGTCCGCTGATGATATCTTCCTCGAGCGAGCGGCTGGTCACAAACATGATCGGCAGTGCAGGATCGTCGCGTCGGATCAGTTCGACCACATCGCGGCCGGAAATACCGGGCAGTTCCCAGTCGATCAACAGCAGTGCGCAATGGCGATACAGATCGCCGGCCATCAGCCCCTCGCCGGAGGATACCGCGCTACAGCGGTATTTGCCGCCGCTGAGGATCTGCTGGACCCACAGGGTCTGGGCCGGATCATCTTCTAGCAGTACGATGTGCGCGGTGTCAACGCTCACGGGTGGTACGGCTCCTTGTCTGTGTCAGTGTGCCGGGGCAATAGGTGGCCAGATGCAGCGCGTGAATGGCATGGGCCGCATACAGCGTATCAGGAATCCTGGAACTGCACGTACTGCATCCGGATCTGTGCTGCCATCCGGTTGGCCACGGCGGTTGGTGTGTAGTAGTAGCGCACGCTGCCCAGAATCAGGCAGAAATAGCAGCGCCGTCCCAGTTGCCTTCGCACCTGGATGGGCGCGCTGCCGAGGTCCTGAGAAAGGACGGTTTCGACATTGCGGACGAAAATCACCATGGGTGCCAGCAACAGGCCCGTGGCCAGCATGGCGGAAAGTGTCAGCAACACAAAGTACAACGTTTCCATACGACCCCCAGACGGAAGAGTCCCGTATTCTAAAAATGCCGTGCTCGTCCATTACGCGGTGTTGGACGTGCTGTACTGCGCCTCGCGATCTTCGTTATGTCGGGACCGTGCCATCTGGGTGTGCTGTGGGGGCCGGATTCCCTATTCGAAGTTATACGCATACGCCGCATTCAGGCGCGGCGATCGTTTCGAGGTGACACTCGGCAGGTCGCCCACCGGCTGTGCCACGCCGAGGTCGAGCTGGTAATGCTTGCTGTCGGAAATGCGCAGGCCGACGCCCACCGATGCGATACGCGTCGAGAACCCGCCGGGACCATTGATGTAGGCGCGGGCGGTATCGGCCAGCACGTAAGGCTGGACCATGCGGACATAGGTGTAGGGCAACGGGATGCGCTTGTTGATTTCGATCGACAGCCCCCAGCCCTTGTCGCCGGCGATGTCCCCGGCACGATAGCCCATGCCGAAGAAGCGTCCGCCGAAGCTCATCTGTTCCGAGCTGGGGAGTGGATCCTGACTGTACTGAACCGCGCCCGACAGCACTATCCCGAAATCGGAGGACAGCGCATGCGCTTGCGTGACGGTGAGGCGCGTGCGGAAGAATTCCAGTTCGGCGCCGGAATTCTGCTTGCGTGCGCCCAACGCATTGACACCCTTGTACAAGCCGAGCGTGATGGCACGCGAGAGCTTCTCGCGATTTTCGTTGTAGCTGGCTTCGGCATGTACGACGCGGGAGTCTGTGGTGATTTCCGCGCGCGCGCCGGTGCCTTGCTGGGTGAAGCGCTCGAAGGTGTTGGTGCCGTAGACGCCGCCTGTCAGCGTGAGGTCCTGCTGGTTGTTGAGCAGTACCGGGTAGCTGAGCGCGGCGCCAACCCGTCGGGTTTCGGTGCGATAGCGTTCTTCGAAGCCGATCGACTGCAGCCACGGGCTGCGGGGCGATCCCTTGAACGCGGAGGCGTTCACCTGCAACTTCATTCCTTCCGTGCCGATCGGCTGGGCGACGTTGAGGGCGTAATAGGATTCCTTGTCAGGTCCGCGCGGGAAGAGGGCGGAGGCGGTGACCTGCTCGGCCAGCGGGGTCAGCCCCTGCACCGTGGCCGTGGCGATGGCGCGCACACCGGGATCGCGGAACTCTGCTGCGACGTTGAAGCTATAGGGCTTGCGCTTGACTTCCAACACCATTTCGCTGGCGCCATCGGTCGCGCGCGGCGGATGGACCGTCGCCGCGACGCTCATGCCAGGCAGCAGGCCGAGGATGCGGGTATACCGTTCGAAGTCCTCACGGCGCAACGGCTTGCTGCGCTGCAAGACAGCCGCGATCTCGCGGATTTTGTCCTCCGAGCGTCCCGCATTACCGTTGACCGTCACCTTGTCCACGTAACCTTCCACGACGGTAATCAGGACAATGCCCTGATCAAAATTCTGGGCCGGTACGAACGCAAACGACAGCGGGTAGCCGGCATCCTGGTACATCTGCGTCACCGCAGCCGCCTGCTTGATCAGGTCGCCAATAGTGACCTCCCGCCCGGCCATCGGTGCGAACTGCGCGGCAACCTTGTCGAAAGACAGCGATTGCACCCCTTCGATGCGAAAGCGCGTCGGCGTTAGCCGAGTGTTCAACTGCTGCTGTAGCGCTGGCGTCGGACGCTGGATCTGGACATCGATGCCAGGCGTCAGCGCGGGTGTGGGACGTGCGGCGGGCAGCGTATCGGCGGGGTTGCCCACCGCCGCCGATGGTGGCCGGGCGAGTTGTGCAAATGCCGAACCTGTTGCCAATGCCGTGACCAGCGCGATGCCGGCACGGTGGCCGTTCCCCCGTGTGAAACCCACGTCTATCTCCCGTTTGCATTCAACTGTTCACCTTGGCCGGATCTTTGTCCGGTTCAGGCTGCGCAGCAGGCCAGTGGGCCCGCTGCGCGTGGCTAGATCAGCGACGTCCGAGCAGGCCGCCCACCAGGCCGGTCACCGGCGCCAGGATGCCACCGTTGGCTCCGCCGGCTGCGCCCGTCAGGCCACCGACCAGATTGGTGACCGGCGCGAGTACGCCACCGTTTGTGCCGCCGCCGGTCAGTCCGCCCACCAGGTTGGTGACCGGTGCCAGCACACCGCCATTGGCACCACCAGCCGCGCCGGTCAGCCCGCCGACCAGGCCCGTGACGGGTGCGAGCAGGCCGCCGTTGGCACCGCTGCCGCCCGCCAGACCACCCGTCAACCCGCCAACCAGACCGGTGACC
>DATLHT010000198.1:0-3070 GCA_035539795.1 Burkholderiaceae bacterium | reverse complement strand
TTGATTTCTTCGCGCTGGTTGGCGTGCATCTGCAGAATACGGCCCAGACGCTCCTTCTTCTGCTTCACCGGGTTGTACACGGTGTCGCCCGAATTGATCTTGCCCGAGTACACGCGGAAGAAGATCAGCTGGCCGACGAACGGGTCGGTCATGATCTTGAACGCCAGCGCCGAGAACTTCTCGCTGTCGTCAGCCTTGCGCTCGAGCTTCTTTTCGTCGTCGCGTTCGTCCACGCCGGTGACCGGCGGAATATCGACCGGCGACGGCAGGAAGTCGATCACGGCGTCCAGCATACGCTGCACACCCTTGTTCTTGAACGCGGTGCCGCACAGCATCGGCTGGATTTCGCAGGCGATGGTACGGTCACGCAGCGCCTTGACGATCTCGGCACGGGTCAGCTCTTCGCCGCCCAGGTACTTTTCCATCAGCTCTTCGCTGGCTTCGGCGGCGGACTCGACCATCTTCTCGCGCCATTCTTCAGCGATAGCTTGCAGCTCGGCCGGGATGTCCTGGTATTCGAACTTCACGCCCTGGCTGGCTTCGTCCCAAATGATCGCCTTCATTTCCAGCAGATCGACGACGCCCTGGAAGCCGTCTTCAGCACCGATCGGCACCACGACGGGCACCGGGTTGGCCTTCAGGCGGTTCTTCAGCTGGTCGTAGACCTTGAAGAAGTTGGCGCCGGTACGGTCCATCTTGTTCACGAAGGCCAGACGCGGCACGCCGTACTTGTTAGCCTGGCGCCACACGGTTTCCGACTGGGGCTGCACGCCACCCACTGCGCAGTAGACCATGCAGGCACCGTCCAGCACGCGCATGGAGCGCTCCACCTCGATGGTGAAGTCCACGTGGCCCGGGGTGTCGATGATGTTGAAGCGGTGCTCGGGATAGTTCCCGGCCATGCCCTTCCAGAAAGCGGTGGTGGCAGCGGAGGTGATCGTGATGCCACGCTCCTGCTCCTGCTCCATCCAGTCCATGGTGGCCGCGCCATCGTGCACTTCACCGATCTTGTGGTTCACACCGGTGTAGAACAGGATCCGCTCGGTCGTGGTGGTTTTACCCGCGTCAATGTGAGCCGAAATACCGATATTGCGGTAGCGCTCAATGGGAGTCTTACGAGCCACTTTAATCCTCTATTCGTCCGTGAGGCGCCGGCATCTCATCGCCCGCGCCCCTAACACAAACGGGCGAGATGTGTAGCAACACAGCCCGCCCGGCAACCAACAACGTGTCTCGCTCGCTTTAGAAGCGGAAGTGCGAGAACGCCTTGTTGGCTTCGGCCATGCGGTGCACTTCATCGCGCTTCTTCATCGCGCCGCCACGGCCTTCCGATGCTTCCAGCAGCTCACCTGCCAGGCGCAGCGCCATCGACTTCTCGCTGCGTTTCTTCGCGGCCTCGCGCAGCCAACGCATCGCCAATGCCAAACGACGCGACGGACGGACTTCGACCGGAACCTGATAGTTGGCGCCGCCCACGCGACGGCTCTTCACTTCCACCACCGGCTTCACGTTGTTGATGGCAACGGAAAACACTTCGATGGGGGCCTTGCCTGCCTTCTTTTCGATCTGGTCGAACGCGCCGTACACAATGCGTTCGGCAACCGACTTCTTGCCGTCCAGCATCAGCACGTTCATGAACTTGGCAACTTCAACATTGCCGAACTTCGGATCAGGCAGAACTTCCCGCTTGGGGACTTCACGACGACGTGGCATCTTCTTTCCTTTAGATTCAGTTGAGAGCGCGTTACTTATCGCGACTCTCCGGCCACCAACTAGCTTGCCTGCCTGGCAAATTCGCCGGGTGACCACTTACTCGACGGCACGGCGCATAACTCTCCGTTGTACCGCCGCCTGGTGACAGCACCATGACTCGCGCCACAGGCCATCTTCTTGTTGCTGCTGCGGGCAATCGCTTGCCCAGCTGCCCTGAAAACGATCAGGCAGCCTTCGGACGCTTCGCGCCGTACTTCGAACGAGCTTGCTTGCGGTCCTTCACGCCTTGCAAGTCGAGCGAGCCACGGACGATGTGGTAACGCACACCCGGCAGATCCTTCACACGGCCGCCGCGGATCAGCACGACCGAGTGTTCCTGCAGGTTGTGGCCTTCACCGCCGATGTACGAGATGACCTCGAAACCGTTGGTCAGGCGCACCTTGGCGACCTTACGCAATGCCGAGTTCGGCTTCTTCGGCGTCGTGGTGTACACGCGGGTGCACACGCCGCGACGCTGCGGGCAGTTCTCAAGCGCCGGGCTCTTGCTCTTGACGACTTCAGAGACGCGCGGCTTGCGAACCAGTTGGTTGATAGTTGGCATTGTTCAATCCAGCTTGGTTTTACAAAAACACCCCTCCGCCGGCTCCATATCAATGAACTCGGCCTGAGGGGCAACTACGGGTTTCGGACGGGAATGGAGAGCGGGCGCTCGAAAGGAAGGGCTGTGAAGTGACAGACTTGCCAAAGAGCGCGAGCTCGCCCGGATCCCGCTTGGCTATCCTGCCGGGCTGCGCCGCAGGGATCACTCCACGGGCGCGCGTCCGACGGACGAGCGAAATCCAAAGCCAAAAACTCGAATCTGGCATCCTAGCAGGGGCGTTGACAATGGTCAAGCGGTATACCCGCTGTATACGCCCGGGGCGGGCGCCCCGGTCAGACTCGGACCGCGCGCAGCGTCTCGAGGATTTCCTCGCCGTAGCGCTCGAGCTTCGATGCACCGATACCGGGCACTTCGGCCAGTTCGTCGAGCGATTCTGGCCCGCTGCGGGCCAGTTCGGCCAGCGTTGCGTCGTGGAAGATGACGTAGGCCGGCACGCCGTGCTCGCGCGCCGCAGCCGTGCGCCAGCGGCGCAGCGCCTCCCAGTGAGCCAGCGCGTCGGGGGCCATCGTGGCGGTATGGTCGGTGCGCGTGCCACGCGCGGCGCGGTCGCCGGACTTGGCCGGCTTGCTGACCTGCCGGCGCAGCGTGATCGGCTGTTCGCCCTTGAGCACGGCCCGGGCCGACTCGCCCAGCAGCAGCGCACCATGGCCGCCATGGTCGATCACCAGCAGCCCGTGGGCGATCAGCTGGCGGAAG
>DATLHT010000197.1:0-5303 GCA_035539795.1 Burkholderiaceae bacterium | reverse complement strand
AGGTCTTTGCGGTCCACCACGAACAGGCACTTGTCGATGTCCGGGTTGTCTTTGAGCAGGGTGGAGGCCTTGAACGAGGTTAGTGTCTTCCCCGAGCCGGTGGTGTGCCAGATGTAGCCGTTGCCGCAGTTCTGGTGGATGCACTCCACGATGGCTTTGACGGCATAGATTTGATACGGCCGCATCATCAGCAGCTTCTGCTCGCTGGCGACCAGCACCATATAGCGGCTGATCATCTGGCCCAGGGTGCACTTGGCCAGGAACTTGTCTGCGAAGCTGTCGAGCTGGGTGACCTTCTTGTTGTCTTCGCTGGCGAACTGGTAGACCGGCAAGAAGCGCTCATCGGCATTGAAGCTGAAGTGCCGGGCGTTGTTGTTGGCGAAGTACCAGGTGTCGGTACGGTTGCTGACGATGAAGAGCTGCAAGAAGCACAGCAGTGTCTTGCCGTGTCCGTTGCCGGGGGCGCCCTTGTAGTCGACGATCTGCTGCATGGCACGGCGCGGGCTAACGGCCAGCGTCTTCAGCTCGATCTGCACCACCGGCACACCGTTGATGAGCAGCATCACGTCATACCGGTGGTGGCTGTTGTCGGTGTTCATGCGCAGCTGGTTGACGACCTCGAAGTCGTTCTTGCACCAGTCCCGGATGTTCACCAGGGTGTAGTTCAACGGCGTGCCGTCGTCGCGCTCGAAGGCGTTGATGCTGCGCAGTGTCTGGGCGGCGTTGTAGACATCGGGCGTGATGATGCTTTCCAACAGGCGTTGGAACTCGCTGTCTGTCAGCCGCACCCGGTTGAGGGCCTCGAACTTGGATCGGAAGTTGGCTTCCAGCGCATCGCGGTCGCGGATGTCCGGACGGTAGGTGTACTTAAGTTCGCCGAGCTTGGCGATCAGGTCCAGCTCGATTTGGTGTTCTGTGGTCGTCATGAATCTGTTCCGGCCGTCATGCATGTGTTGGTGTGGCGGGCAGGGGCTTCCTGTGACTGTGCTTGGCCATGTCAAGCACTCGCCTTGGCGGGTTCTACTGCCGGGCGGTTCGGTCTCAAGTCGTGACTGCGCGCGTACTCCAGCACCAGGATTTCGATCATTGACGCCACCGAGCGGCGCTCGCGATCAGCCGCTAGTCGCAGAAGCTGCTTGATTTCGGCGGAGGTGCGGATGGAAAGGGTTTCGTCCTTCAGGCGTGACATGGCGGCGTCTCGTCAATGGTGTCACGCAAATGTACTGCCTTTGCACGCATTTTGCAGTGCAAGGACTGCCTTCGCCTCCCGGTGCCAAATCAGAGTTCGGCACCAATCGGAAGATGCATAACGGCGGCGCTGCGCGGGAGCTTCAATGGGCCACATGACGCCCGCCTCCGCGTAGCAGTGCGACGCGAGTCCGCATCCAGGTGGTCGGTCGCATCGTGCGCGTGCATCCGCTATGCCGTGCCGACCATGCTGCTCCCGAATGGCGCTATTCCATTGTGATGCTCCCTGGCTGCGTCGGACGTCTTGGGGTGCGACACGGCGGGTGCACGTCGATCTGAGCGACACAAGACGATGCGGCAGCATCGTCCCTGGTTGGCCGATGCGTAGACCGGCTTGGGCTGTGCAGCTTGGTCACGAAAATGCACCGAGATCACGAGGGATTCTCAGCTGACCAAGTTTGACCGGGAATTTACGAAACTTTCTTGTATGGCCTCTTCTCTTCGCGGGCGAAAAGAGGAATTGCGGGAGTGGGTGCCGGGGCCAAGGTTTTCGCTAGAAGCTGGAAAGTCTGGTCACGATAGAGAACAGCCGTGTTCACCGGCTGTTCTTGTGACCGGGGGCGGCGCTTAGCTGGTCACGGCAGCATGACGTTGCAGGTCCGGATGCGGCCGGCCTTCGTTACCGCTCGACCTTCCAGCACCTCGCCAAGGGAGTCGGGCAAGCGCTTCCAGAACTTCGGGGAAGCAACGGCCCCCATGTTGTTCTCCCTGCACCACGCGGCATAGACCATGTAGACCTCAGCTTTGGAGGTGTCTGTGGTCAGGGTGCGGTCTATGCCGACAGTGTTTACCCACGCGTGTACCGAGTTCGTCTCAGTACGTGCGGCCTGGGTTGCAGCCCTCATGGCGGTTGGGGCGGCGTCGAAACGCCCTCGTGCCAGCAAGCGCCGCAACCCTTCCAGGGCCCAGTTCAGCACGCCGGTCAGTTCATGCTTGATGATATGGCCAGCCAACATAGGGTCGCGCTCGCCGGCCGGAATTTCAACGCTGAAGGGGACGATGTCGAACCGCCGCCAGAAGCCGTTGGACTGGTCCTTCACGGTAGGGATGTGGTTGGCAAGAATGAGCCACTTGCCACAGACGCGAGTGGTAATCGGCGGCAGGTACTTGCGGTCGATGAGCACCGACTCTCCCGCAATCATGGACTTGATGGTTTGCTCGCACCACTCCGTGGCTGGAGCTTCGTCGCAGAAGAGAAGTGATGCCCCAAGGACGACGGCGGCCTGGAAGCCGTTCAGTGAGCTTGGAGAGACGGCCGCTTTTCGCTCATGGAGCGCCTGAACGATATTCGCGAGTGTGCCCTTGCCGTTCGCACCGGAGCCCAGCCAAAGCTGTGCGAGCTGGAACCGTGCGTCTGGGAGCAGCGTGTAGCCGATGTATTCCTGGACACGGCCCCTAACTGCCGGATCGGGAAGAATCCGACCCAACAGCTTCTCGAAGGCCACAGGGGGCGGTGCAGCGGGGTCGTAGTCGCAGCGAAGCGCATGACGCAGTCCGAGCGTCTTGTCGGCAGGGAGCAGGGTTGGCAATCCGGCAAGATGCAGGTAGCCGTTTTGCACGGGAATAACGGGGGTGGCGCTAGGTTCCCGCAAGGCGGGAAGCCAGAGCAGCGCCGTCTGATGCGTGGCTTTGGCGTTGGCAGCGTTGACGATGCCATGGTGGCCGTCGGCAATCCACCGGAGCGCCAGCCGCATCCCTGCCTCGTCATCAATCATGCTCCAGTGAGTTCCGGTCCACTGGTGCAGGTGCTGGTCTGCGGATGCGTAGTTGCCGGACTTTTCCAACTCGAGCGCGTAGCCGATGGGCTCGAAAGGCGGACGGCGGCTCACGCGCAGCCCCCGTCCCGGGAGTTCGTGCCGGTGTTCTCATTGCTGCCTTCGCGGTGGCGCTCCATCCATTGATGGACATCAACCACCTTGTAGCGAACGTGGCGGCCAAGGAGGATGGCAGGCGGCAGGTCGCCGCCCGTTGCACGACGGTTGTAGATGGTTTGCCGCGCGAGGGCGATGACGACGCTCAGGTCGCGGGGCGTCAGGAGAGGGTCCATGTGTGATTCCTATGGGAAGGCAGTCACATGACTGCCCTCCGTATAGCGCGAACATCACTGCATGAACCGCGTCTTACCGTTTTCTTTTCACGCCGCCTTGTAGGTCGCACCTTCCCAGGTCAGTCGCACCGATGGCAGCTGGAAGCTGACTGGCTGCAGCGGCGTTCGCTGCGACGCATTGCACAGGTCTGCCATCGTGACCTCCGCGCCCTTCTTCAGACGACGCACACCATGGTGCGTCGCAACCTGGTCCGAGTCAGAGAAGGCCGCATCCAAGCGCTTCGCCAAGCTCTGGGCGCAAAGGTGCGCGTACCGCAGCAGCATGCGCGTGTCGCGGTGGCCGCTGAAGGCTTGCAGGTCAACCAGCGTGAAGCCACCCGGTGTGTTGCTGCCGGCTTCTGCGACGCGAGAAATGGCTTCGTGCCGCAGATCGTGGACGCGCAATTCGTCATCACCGGTCAGGTTTGCTGCTGCGCAAATGCGCACCCACGCCTTCCGCAGTCCGTCAACGGTGACGGGGAACACATGTTCGGATGTGCGCGGCAGGGCGCGGAGCAAGCGGACAAGGTCTGCGCGGATAGGCAGCTTGCGCGCACGCCCGTTCTTCGTTTCGGGCAACAGGGCGGTCTGCGTGTCCAAGTCCAGTCGCGACCAGGTCAGATTCAGCGCCTCGCTGCGGCGGGCGCCTGTCATCAGCAAGAACTGAATGAGCGTTTCCAGAAGAGCGACGTGGTTGTACGTCTGCTCGGCCTCGTGCTGGTATTGCTCTCGGGCTGCCTTGACAATTTTCTTACGCCGGTAGACGGTGGACGCCTCGTTGGCGTCCGACCGCTCTTCCTGCATCAACTGTTCAAGTCGGCGTTCAATGGACTTCGTCTGGTCTTCGGAGCGTACGGCGTCCAGAAGTCGCGCTTCCTCATCGCCCTTCAGGCGGCGGTCCCGTTCGTTGTAATACGTAGGGCGTCGGACGCCGTCCATGGGGCTTTTGACGCAAGGAACCCGCCACATGTCGATGGCTGCATTGCAGGCGGCGGCGAAGATGTCAATCTCCCTGTCCACCGTCGAGGCTTCGACGACCTGAAGCCGCTCGTCGATATAGTCCCTGAAGTCTTCCGGCACGACATCCGCGAAAGACTTGCGCACAAACCGGCTGGCATCCGATGGCTCACTCATCCGCGCCCCGGTCGGCTTCCGCATCTCCTTGCCTTTCAGCGCAGCGTGCGGGTTGGGGTGCGCGGCAAGTATGGCACCCATGTCTTCGCGGGGTAGCCCGGCGTCTTGCAGGACGGCGTTGATTTTGTAGCCCTCAACCTCGAAGCTCTTGTGCCGGGGGGCTTCCTCGCGCAGGTAGCGAATCAGGATGTCCGCGAACGAAGTCCGACGAGCAAGGCCGTAGTCGATGAGGATGCCACGACGGCGCTCGCTTTCAATGCGCTGCTTGATGTCGATGGCCTCTTCTTCGCTGGAGGCGTAGAGGCAGATGTCCGGGTAGCCAACCTGACGGGCACGGATGGCGAAGTGGTTGTTGAGGCTCGCGAGCTTGGGCTTGAAGCCTTGCGCCTTCAACTGCTCGACATAGGCCTTGATGGCCTTGGCTGCGTTGTACTCGAAGGACTTGATGAGGTCGTCGCGGTTCTTGACCGTGACTTGAACCTTGGAGCGGTTCTCGATGGATGCCATGACGGTGTTCCGAAGTTGTGGAACAGGCGTATAGGCATTTCGAAGAGGGATGATTGCGCAGTGACAGTGCGAAGTGGCAGAGATTGCCACTGATTTGCCACTGCTGCTATCCAGTCGGCAGATCAAGAATTGAATAAGTCCTTGATCTGCAACGAAAATTCTGGTCGGGGTGAGAGGATTCGAACCTCCGGCCTCTACGTCCCGAACGTAGCGCTCTACCAGGCTAAGCTACACCCCGATTTTTCGTTCTTCTTGTTCGCTCTGCTTTGTCCCGCGCTTTGTGAAAAACCGGTTCAGGAAGAGCGGTCAACCGACCGAACGCAGAATT
>DATLHT010000196.1:0-3294 GCA_035539795.1 Burkholderiaceae bacterium | reverse complement strand
TCGTCGACGCGGACGCCGCCAACAACCCGGCGAGCTGGCAGTGGGTGGCAGGATCAGGCGCCGATGCCGCACCCTATTTTCGCATATTCAATCCGGTCCTGCAGGGCGAGAAGTTCGACCCGGACGGCGCCTATGTCAGGCGGTATGTGCCTGAACTTGCACGACTGCCCGACCGCTACGTTCACCGGCCCTGGGAAGCGCCGGCATCGACGCTGGCCGAATGCGGACTTGAACTCGGCAAGGACTATCCGGTGCCCATCGTTGACCATGCACAAGCAAGGGAGCGGGCCATGGAGGCATACAGGGCAACACGCGTCTGATCGTTGGATTCGGTGATCCAACCGGGCGGTCCGAGCGTAACGATGAAGGACAGAGGAAGATGCCGCCAATGCCTTACATCGTCTCCTATTTTGCTGCGCTGGTCGTGTTCGGAATTCTCGACGCCATCTGGCTGACGACAATGGCGAACAGGCTCTATCGGCCGGCGCTTGGCGATATCCTGCTCGAAAATCTCAGGTTCGCGCCGGCGCTCGCCTTCTATTTTCTCTATCCGATCGGGCTCGTAGTGTTAGCAGCAATGCCTGCGCTGCGCATCGGGTCGGCTGGCGCGGCGCTTGGCTACGGAGCGCTGTTCGGCTTGCTTGCGTACGCTACCTACGACCTGACCAACTACGCGACGCTGCGCAACTGGACCCTGCAGATCACGCTCATCGATCTCGCATATGGCGCGATCGTGGCCGGGCTTACTTCGCTTGCAGCGTACTATGCTGCGAGCTGGTTCGCAGGCTGAGCGTTTTCATCGGCCGGGACGTAGCGAGGGCGCGAGCCTGTAGTGGCTGATGCCCCACGCGTTGCCGTTAGAATGGCCGAACAATCCCGACGTCGCGAGAAAGAACAGCCGCCAGCGACGCCCCCAAAGTGCTGCCTCCCTGCCGTAGACCTCGCGCAGGATTGCGCAGACCTCATCCGCGTTCGCATCGTAGTTCATCAGCCACGCGTCTGAAGTGCGTCGATAGTGATCGCCACTCAAACGCCAGTGCTGTTCAACGGTGAAGCTGTCCGGGAATTCGTGCATCAGGCCGTGGCTTGGCATGAGGCCGCCGGTAAAGAAGTGTCTGGCGATCCAATCGGCCGGATCGTCGTGATCGAAACGGTAGGGGGCCACCGCGTGACTGAAGACATGGATGAACGCACGGCCATCAGGATCGACCCAACCGTTCATGCGCGCCAGCAACAGCCGCCAGTTAGCCATGTGCTCGAACATCTCGACCGATACGATCCGGTCAAAAGTCTGACCGGTTGAGAAGTCGTTCATGTCGGCGGTGACGACCGTGAGGTTGGTCAGTCCTCGTTTCGCCGCCTCGCCCTTGATATAGGTACGCTGTGAAAGCGAGTTTGATACCGCCATGATGCGGGCGTTCGGAAAATGCTCCGCCATCCACAGCGACAGGGAACCCCAGCCGCAGCCAAGCTCGAGGATGCGCTGGCCGTCGTGAAGGTCTGCGTGGCTTGCCGTTTCGGCGAGCGCATGTTCCTCGGCTTCGGCAAGCGACGTGTTGGCGGACGCAAAGAGACAGCAGGAATATTTCCGCCGCGGCCCCAGGATCAGAGCAAAGAAGCGCTCCGGCAGTTCATAATGCTGGGCGTTGGCATCGGCGGTATGCATGGCTATCGGAAAACCGGCCATCGCCTTGGCGAAGCGCGACGTCTCAGCTGGCCGCGACATGGTCAGCCGGCGATCGGTCCGCGCCACCAGCAAGTCGATGGCGCCCCGCAAAATGGAATCCGGCCACGGAACGGATTCGCCAAGGCGCGCAGCAGCGCTACCGATCAATCCCATCCAATCATCCTTGTTTCAGTCTTGACGGTAGTGGGAAGAAGGCGCTGGTGCGGGACTGATAGGCGCGGTAGGCCGCGCCGCGCGTGGCGATCATATGCTCCTCCAGCGGTGGAATTCCGGAAACATAGGCAAGCAGCCAGTACATGCAGGCCGGCGCGATCAGCGCAACCCAGCCCCATTGCCATGCGCCGATCGCCAGCAGCGGATAGGCGAGCCATCCTAGCCATTCAAAGAAATAATTCGGATGGCGCGACCAGCGCCACAGGCCGACATCGCACACTTTGCCATGGTTGGCCGGGTGCGACCCGAAACGGCGCAGTTGGCGATCCGCCGTTGCCTCGCCGGCGACCGCGATCGCCATGACGATCAAGGCCAACCAGTCCTGCATGCGCAGCGGGGTATCTGGATTTGCCGCGGCAAGAACCATGGCGAGCCCGAGCGGGATGCTGACCAGCGCCTGTTTCTGCAGCAGGAAGAACATCTGCCTCGGTGCGTCCGTGCCCCAGCCATCGAGCAGCCGCGCATAGCGAGGATCGTCCGTAATGCCGCGGGTCCGGCGCGCTATGTGCGCCCCCAGCCTCAGCGCCCAGACGCCCGCCAGCACCGCGACGATCAGCCGTCGCTCGCCGAGTGCCGCGCTGCCAGTCGGAGGGACGATCGCGGCCACGATGCCGACCAGTCCGACACTCACAGTCCATACGGTGTCGACCCAGCCCGAGTTCCAGGTCTGTCGCCAGGCGCACCAGGCAAGCGTCATTCCCGCAGCCAACGCGACTGCTACACATAGAACCGTGATGAGGAAGACAGCGACCGTCACCGCTCAGCCCTCAAAGCCTGATTAAGGGCTGCAGCAGCCGGCCCAGGCGGCTTTGCAGCTCAATGCCCCCTTTCAGCGCGACGATGCAGATACAGGGCACGCCTTCGCAAACGGTCGGCTTGTGCTCCATCGTTTCGTCGGCCTCATCGAAGTCGCCTGCGCCGTAGCGGCCGAACTGGTGCTCGAACGCGCCCTCGAGAACGCATGTCCACTCGTAGCCCGTGTGTTTGTGATGCGGCAGCTTCGTGCCGGGCGCGGCCTTCAGCATGAAGACCTTGATGCCGTCCACTTCCGGAACAGACACCGACCGCTGCCGCACGCCTGGCCCCACCCAGCGCCAGGGTCCCAGAGCGTAGCCGCTCAACGGATCCGCGCCAGGCAGATCTTCCGGATAAAGCCCCCCTTGGTCGATCCGCCGCAATGCCGCTTCCAGGGCGCCCGGGCGAAGAGGAGCCGCAGGAGCACCCTCCAGAAACGCGCCTCCCACGGCTTCAAAGCGGCCGATTTGATCGGCGCAGGCAGGGCAGCGGGACACATGCATGGCGACAACCAGGCGGCGCGCTTCATCCAGCGAGCCGGCGGCGTAGCGGGCCAGTGTCTCGTCTGTCGCATGATGGGTAATTGCGTTGGTCATTTC
>DATLHT010000195.1:0-12450 GCA_035539795.1 Burkholderiaceae bacterium | reverse complement strand
GCACCGCATCCAGGCCACATTCTTTGTCGCCAGTGAGCCGACCGTGCACGGCGACCGCTCGCTCGACGATGGCTGGAAAACCTACTGGAAGGCGCTCGCGGCGGACGGGCATGCGTTCGGCACGCATACCTTCGATCATGTGTATCTGGTCGGTGACGATGGCGCGGACGGGGTCCGCATGCGACCGCAGTTCGGCCCGGCGGCCGGGCAGGTGCAGCGCTGGGACCAGTCCGAGTTTTGCGCTGAACTGAAACGCAGCGCCACGCGCTTTGCCGCCCTGACCGGCCGGCCGCTCGATCACCTATGGCGCGCACCGGGCGGCCGGACGTCGCCACGGACGCTGGCCTGGGCCGAACAGTGCGGCTTCCGCCATGTCGGCTGGGATCCGGCCGGGTTTCTCGGCGACGAACTGTCTTCCGACCGTTATCCGAACGCACGCCTGCTGGCACAGGCGCTGGAGCGCCTGAAGGATGGTGACATCGCCATGGCGCACCTGGGCATTTGGTCGCGGCGCGATCCGTGGGCGCCGGCGGTGCTCGAGCCGTTGCTGACTGGCTTGCAGGCGCGCGGCTTCTGCTTTGCCACCATCCCGGAACATCCGCGTTACCGGCAGGCATCCGTTACCCGGAGCCCGCGATGATCGACGCGCTCATCGACCTGTTCGCCACGGCGCAGGGCTGGCTGTTCCAGAATGCCATCCTGCCGGTGGTGTATGCGCTGGGCTTCGGCGGTTATGCCGAAGAGGCCTTCCTGGGTACCGAGTGGCTGATGCTCGGACTGCTGCAGATCGTTATCATGGCCTGCTTGATCCAGCCGCTGGAGCGGTATTTCCCGGTCGAGCCGCTGACCGACCGGGCCGCAGTGCGGACCGACATGCTCTACACCGCGATCCACCGGCTCGGCCTGTTCCGCCTGGCAATGTTTTTTGTGCTGGTGCCGGTGTTCGATCTCATCGAAGGGCACCTGCGCCTCGCCGGCTGGCAGCGCACGAACCTCGAAGACTGGCTGCCGGACGGCATGGCGTCGCCGGTGCTGGCCTTCTGCACCTACCTGATCCTGTTCGATCTGCTCGATTATGCCTATCACCGGTTCTCGCACCGCATCCGCTGGTGGTGGGCACTGCACGCCGTGCATCATAGTCAGCAACAGATGACAGTATGGAGCGACAACCGCAATCACCTGCTGGACGACATGCTGCGCGATGCGGTGTTCGCCACCGTGGCGCTGGTGGTGGGCGTGGAGCCGGCACAGTTCATCCTGCTGGTCGCCATTTCCCAGCTACTGCAGAGCTTCCAGCACGCCAACCTGCGGCTTAGCTTTGGCGGCGTGGGCGAGCGCCTGCTGGTGTCGCCGCGTTTCCACCGCCTGCATCATGCGGTCGGCATCGGCCACGAGAGCGGCGGCCGGCTGGGTGGCTGCAACTTCGGCGTCCTGTTGCCGTGGTGGGACATGTTGTTTGGTACCGCCAACTTCGAGGCGATCTACCTGCCGACGGGCATCCGTGACCAAGTCACCGTGCAACGCGACTATGGGCGTACCTTCATGGCCCAGCAGCGGCTTGGCATGCGGCGCCTGTTCGGGCGGCGCTGAACCGTTGTACCTTGCGCCCGTCCATGCCGGCCACCGCCTTGTGTTAGTCTTTTCCCTCTTATCATCATCGTGTCGCGGCCACCAGTCTGCCCCAGTGGATTTTCCCTGAGGCGGCCTCCTGCCGCGCATCCATTTGCCCATGACCGACCTGTTTCCCTCCCTTGGCCGTGCCGTCCTGAGCCAGTTGCATCCGCGCATGCTGTGGATGACGGTGTTGCCGTTTCTGCTGGCGTCGGTAGTGTGGGGTGGGATCCTGTACTTCAGCTGGGATACCGTCATGGCGGCGGCCCGAGGGTTCCTGGAAACCTCGATGTTGACGTCGTGGATCTACCGCGCGCTCGACACTTTCGGCATGGCCTCGCTGCGGGCGCTGGTGGCGCCGCTGATCGTCGTGGCGCTGACGGTGCCACTGGTGGTGATTTCCCTGCTGGTGTTCATCGGCGTGTTTTCCGTGCCGAGCGTCATCAGCTTTCTCGATCGTTCCTATCCGCATCTGGAGAAAAAGCGCGGCGCTTCGTTCACCGCTAGCGCCATGAATTCCATCGGATGCACACTGGCCGTATTGTTCGTCGGCCTGATCACTATTCCGCTCTGGTTGATTCCGCCATTCTTCGCGCTGATTCCGCCATTGCTGTGGGGGTGGCTGACCTACCGGGTGATGAGTTACGATGCGCTCGCCCTGCATGCCTCGGCCGAGGAGCGCAGGTTACTGATGCGCCAACACCGCCTGCCGATGATCGTTATGGGCATTGCCATGGGCGTGCTCGGATCGGCGCCGACGCTACTGTGGGTATCATCGGTCGCGGTTATTTTCCTGTTCCCCTTCGTCCTGCTGGCATCGGTGTGGATGTACGTGCTGATTTTCATATTCTCGGCCCTGTGGTTCGGGCATTATTGTTTGCGCGCGCTGACGCGGCTGCGCGCCGAGCAGGGCGGACCGGTGCAGGATGCCATGGTGATCGAGATGGAGCGCCCGGCGGCGTTGCCGCCGCAGGGCTAAGTGCGTCCTGGGGCCAGGAAGTACCGGCACCAACAAGCAAACAAGGAAGATGCAGCAAACATGGGATTCGGATTAATCATCATCGGCGACGAGATCCTCTCCGGACGCCGCGAGGACAAGCATCTGCGCAAGGCCATCGAACTGCTGGCCGTGCGCGGGCTGGCGCTGGACTGGTGCGAATATGTGGGCGACACGCGTCCGCGCATCACCGCCACGCTGGAGCGAACGCTGGCCTCGGGTGACGTGGTGTTCTCCACCGGCGGGATCGGTGCGACGCCGGACGATCACACCCGCCAGTGCGTGGCGGCCGCGCTGGGTGTGCCGCTGGTGCTGCACCCGGAAGCGCGGGAGCTGATCAAGCAGCGCATTCTCGAAACTGCCGGCGACGATCCGGTCAAGGCTGACCTGAGTACGGCGGACAACCGTCATCGCTTCCATATGGGCGAGTTTCCCGAGGGGGCGCGCATCATTCCGAATGCGTACAACCGCATTCCAGGCTTTTCGGTGCGCGACCACCACTTCATGCCAGGTTTTCCGGTTATGGCGTGGCCCATGATGGAGTGGGTGCTGGACCATTACTACAGCGACATGTTCCACCAGAATGCCCAGATGGAGCGTTCCTTCCTGGTGTTCGAGGCGCCGGAGTCCGCGCTGACGCCGCTGATGGAAGCCGTCGAGGCGCGCTTCACGGGTGTGCGTGTCTTCAGCCTGCCATCGGTCGGGGACAGCCAGCGCGGCGACATATACGCCCGCCGCCATATCGACCTCGGTGTCAAGGGCGACCCGGAGCAGGTCGATGCCGCGTTCGCCATGTTGCGCGACGGCGTGAGCCAGCTCGGATATCTGCCGGTCGACCCGCCGGGCGCGTGATGCACTATTCGAGTGCAATTCATTAGAATACGATCTTTTCTTGTGCGTGAGCCCTAAAATGGTGCGTTTTTGGAGCGGCAGCAGGGCAGGCTCGCAGGTATCGACCGGCGAGCGCCCGGAGAAAAACCGGAAGTCAGGCCGCGGATGCCCATAAAAATGTCTGAAAGATCAAGGAGGCTGCACGCCTGCACGCTTTGCGGGAATCCTGCACGATTCCAGGCGGGCGCTGGCATGGAACCTGCTAAATAGCCGTCGTACAGATTCATGTGGAACGTCAAAAACGTTCCGCCACACCCCTCAACTACTGATTGAACGCCGATTTACCCAGGAGAAAGGCATGGCCAAGAGCATTGCAGACGTGATGAAGCTGGTGTCGGAGAACGACGTCAAATTCGTCGATTTCCGCTTTACTGACACCAAAGGCAAAGAGCAGCACGTCTCGGTTCCCGTCTCGCAGTTCGATGAAGACAAGATGGAAAGCGGTCAGGCCTTCGACGGCTCCTCGATTGCCGGCTGGAAGGGCATCGAAGCGTCCGACATGTTGCTGATGCCGGATGCCGATACGGCCTATATCGATCCGTTCTACGAAGAGCCCACCCTGGTGCTGACCTGCGACGTGATCGAGCCGTCGGATGGCAAGGGCTACGACCGCGACCCGCGCTCCATCGCTCGCCGCGCCGAAGCCTACCTGAAGAGCACCGGCCTGGGCGATACCGCCTACTTCGGCCCGGAACCCGAATTCTTCATCTTCGACGGCGTGACCTGGAACGTCGACATGTCCGGCTGCTTCGTCAAGGTTGACTCGGAAGAGGCCCCGTGGTCCTCGGGTACCAAGTTCGAGCATGGCAACAGCGGCCATCGCCCGGGGACCAAGGGTGGCTACTTCCCTGTTGCTCCGGTCGATACCTTTCAGGACATGCGTTCGGAGATGTGTCTGATCCTCGAATCGCTCGGCATCCCCGTTGAAGTGCACCATCACGAAGTCGCCGGCCAGGGCCAGAACGAGATCGGCACCAAGTTCAGCACGCTGGTGCAGCGCGCCGACTGGACGCAGATGCTCAAGTACGTGGTCCACAACGTGGCGCACACCTATGGCAAGACGGCGACGTTCATGCCGAAGCCCATCGTCGGTGACAACGGTTCGGGCATGCACATCCACCAGTCCGTGTGGAAGGACGGCCAGAACATGTTCGCGGGCAACGGCTACGCCGGCCTGTCGGACTTCGCGCTGTACTACATCGGCGGCATCATCAAGCACGCCAAGGCGCTGAACGCCATCGTCAACCCGACGACCAACTCGTACAAACGCCTGGTCCCGCACTTCGAAGCCCCGGTCAAGCTGGCCTACTCGGCACGCAACCGCTCGGCCTCGATCCGCATTCCATACGTTGCCAATCCGAAGGGCCGCCGTATCGAAGCGCGTTTCCCGGATCCGATGGCCAATCCGTACCTGGCCTTCTCGGCGATGCTGATGGCCGGTCTGGATGGTGTGCAGAACAAGATCCACCCGGGCGAAGCTGCGGACAAGAACCTGTACGATCTGCCGCCCGAAGAGGACGCAAAGATCCCGACGGTGTGCCACAGTCTCGACCAGGCGTTGGAAGCACTCGACAACGACCGTGAGTTCCTGACGCGCGGCGGGGTGTTCTCGAACGCGATGCTCGATGCCTACATCGCGCTGAAGATGGAGGACGTCACGCGTTTCCGCATGACTACCCATCCGATCGAGTTCGATATGTACTACTCGCTGTAATCAGGCCGGCCGTGCCCGTGCGCCGCCCGGACGGGGCGCACCGGACAAAACAAGCAAGGGCGGCTTCGGTCGCCCTTGCTTGTTTTGTCGCTAGAATAAGGGTCCAACCTCACTGTCGGGACCGCTCCATGCTGGCTTTTCGTCTGACTCCTGCCGTTGCCGCTGCCATGATCGCCACTGTTGCCACGGTGGTGGCCGGCGCGGGCCTCGTCTTGCCGGCCACGGCCCAGGCGCAGTCCGAAGTGTTCCTGTGTCCGGGCGCGAATGGCGTGCCGGAGTACAAGAACAACGGCAATACCAAGGGTTGCCGGAAGCTGTCATTGCAGGAGTCGGTGACCATTCCCGCGCCACGGCAACCGGCGGCGCGCAATGGTTCGACGCCAGCAAGTCCCGGTGCTGCTCCCGGCGGAGCGTTCCCGCGTATCGATAGCGCGACCCAACGCACGCGCGACGGTGAGCGCCGGGGTGTGCTGGAACGCGAGCTGCGAGATGAAGAGAACAAGCTCGCGGCCCTCAAGCGCGAATACAACAATGGCGAGCCCGAGCGTCTCGGTAACGAGCGCAATTACCAGAAGTATCTGGATCGGGTTGCCGGACTCAAGGAAGATATCGCGCGCAGCGAGGCGAACATCTCCGCTATTCGCCGTGAGCTGTCGGCGTTGAGGGAATAGCGGCCACGCGGATTCACCGTTCGGCCGCCATGCCAGTCGGCATGAAATGACGAGCGCAAGAGCGCGCGACGAGAGGCCACATGCATAACGTAGTTTCTGGCGTCCATGCCGGGCTGGATGTGATTTCCAATCCGGTATTTCTCGTCCGGTTGCCGGACTGGCGCATCGAATACGCGAACCCTGCGGCGGAGGCGCTTGCGGCAGTGTCGCGCAAGGTACTCATGCAGCAGACGCTGACCGATGTGTTTCCATCGATTGACAGCCTGCGTGACCTGACAGTCGGTGTCCTGCTCGGCGACGTTGACGCCCGCCGCCAGGATATCCAGCTAGAACGCCCAGGTCAGGAATCGCTACACGTGCATGCGGTGATTGCGGCATTGGAGGGCAGTGACGACACTGTCTTGCTCGAGCTTCTCCCCAACGACCAGAAGATCCGCAGCGACCGCGAGGAGCGCATCCTTGACCTGACGGCGGCCAACAAGGAACTGATCCGCAATCTGGCGCACGAGATCAAGAATCCCTTGGGCGGTATCCGCGGCGCCGCGCAGCTGCTGGAGTTCGAGCTGCCCGAGCGTGCGCTGCGCGAGTACACGCAAGTCATTATCAAAGAGGCGGACCGCTTGCAGACATTGGTCGATCGGCTGCTTGAGCCACATCGTCATCCGCACATCGTCTCCAGCTTGAACATCCACGAAGTGCTGGAGCGTGTGCGTTCCGTCGTGCTGGCGGAGTTTCCCAACGGTCTGCGCGTGATCCGCGATTACGACGCAAGCCTGCCCGAGCTGCTGGGCGACAAGGAGCAGTTGATCCAGGCGGTGCTGAACATCGTCCACAACGCCGCGCAGGCGCTGGCAGAGCAGATAAGGCAGGGCAGTGCGCAGATCATTCTGCGCACCCGCATCGCGCGCAAGGTCACCATCGCCAAGAAACTGCACAAGCTGGCATTGGACTTGCATGTTATCGACAACGGGCCGGGCATACCGGAAGACATCCGCGAGCGCATTTTCTACCCGCTGGTATCGGGGCGGGATGGCGGCAGCGGATTGGGACTGACGCTCGCGCAGACCTTCGTGCAGCAGCATGAGGGTCTGATCGAATGTGAGAGCCGGCCCGGACAGACCGATTTCCGCATCCTGCTGCCGTTGCATTGAGCATCGGCCGCGGTGCCAACCACCACACGCAGACGACCACGCATATGAAACCGATCTGGATAGTAGATGACGACCAGTCGATCCGATGGGTCCTCGAGAAGGCCCTCGCCCGTGAAAGCCTGCTGAGCCGCAGCTTTACCAACGTCCGCGACGCGCTGCTGGCGCTCGAGGACGAAACCCCGCAAGTCCTGGTCTCCGACATCCGCATGCCCGGCGGGTCCGGCCTCGACCTGCTGCAGGCCATCAAGGCGCGCCATCCAGGTTTGCCGGTGATTGTCATGACGGCGTATTCGGACCTGGACAGCGCAGTCGCCGCATTCCAGGGCGGCGCCTTCGAATACCTGGCCAAGCCGTTCGACATCGACCGTGCCGTGGAACTGATCCGCCGTGCGCTCGATGAGAGCCTGCGCGAAGAGGAGTTCGACGACCGGGGCGCCGAAGCACCCGAGATCCTGGGGCAGGCGCCGGCGATGCAGGACGTGTTCCGGGCCATCGGCCGCCTGTCGCAGTCGAACGTCACGGTCATGATCACCGGTGAATCCGGTACCGGCAAGGAGCTGGTGGCCCGCGCGCTGCACAAGCACAGTCCGCGCGCCAGCAGCCCCTTTATCGCACTGAATACCGCCGCGATACCCAAGGACCTGCTCGAATCGGAGCTGTTCGGCCATGAGCGTGGCGCCTTCACGGGTGCCCAGACCATGCGGCGTGGCCGTTTCGAACAGGCTGAGGGCGGCACGCTGTTCCTGGATGAAATCGGCGATATGCCGTTCGATCTGCAGACCCGCCTGTTGCGCGTGCTGTCGGATGGCCACTTCTATCGGGTGGGCGGCCACAGTCCACTTAAGGCAAATGTTCGCGTCATTGCGGCGACGCATCAGAATCTCGAGACCCGTGTCCGCGATGGTCTGTTTCGCGAAGATCTGTTCCATCGTCTGAATGTCATTCGGCTGCGTCTGCCGCCGCTACGCGAACGGCCGGAGGACATCACGCTGCTCGCACGGCATTTCCTGCAGAAGAGCGCACGCGAACTTGGTGTGGAGCCCAAGCGCATGACCGACGACGCGTTGGCGTATGTGAGCCGGTTGCCATTTCCCGGGAATGTTCGCCAGCTCGAGAATCTGTGCAACTGGCTGACTGTGATGGCCCCCGCGCAGACCATCGAGATCAAGGATTTGCCGGCCGACCTCATCCAGCAAGCAGTGCGTGTGCCCGGAACGGAGGGCGTTGCGGCAGGCGCCGAGGCGCCTGCGGTCCAGCCGGTACCGGCACCCGAGATGGGCGGTATGGTGATTTCGAGCGCGCTATCCCCGGCTGCAGGTGCCAGTGGCTGGGAGCCGTTGCTGGCTGCCGAGGCCCGCAGCATGCTTGAAGCCGGTCAACCGGAAGTCATGGAAGCGCTGACGCAGCGTTTTGAGCGGGCGGTGCTGGAAGCCGCACTGGGTGTCACGCGTGGGCGGCGTGTCGAGGCCGCATCGCGTCTGGGGATCGGCCGCAATACCATCACCCGCAAGCTGCAGGAGCTGGGTTTCGACTGAGCGAAGAGCGCCAGACGGCAACGGGGCGGGTGCCTCGCTGCCGGTCTGTCCAGCAAAAAGAGCACCGGAATTAACATGCCGGCAGGAGCCTGCTGGAGCACTTGACGGACTCCGCTCCGTACGCCGCGCAGGGACACTGTCATGCCCCGCAAACTGTTGCGCTGCAACATTTTGCGGCAAGGCGTGGCACTTTCAACATATCGCTTGATTGCCATACAAATGCGTGGTGGGCCGTGCTATCCTTCCACCTTTCGAAGCACCCTCGAAGACGACTTCAGGTCCTTCCCCGCACAACTTGTCCAGAAAAAGACATGTTTGCAATCCGCTAACCGGTCAAGCCGTGTCGCGGAAGGTTAGATTAACCCGCTGAACTTCGGCAGACCCGAAGAAAGGTGAGCACCCAATGATGCAGCAATACAAGAGCAACTCGTACCTCTTTGGCGGCAACGCGCCGTATGTGGAAGAGCTGTACGAAGCCTATCTGGACAATCCCACTTCGGTCCCCGATAACTGGCGCGCCTATTTCGACGCGATGCAGAACGTGCCTGCCGTGGATGGCAGCGATGCACGCGATGTGCCCCATGCGCCGATCATCGCCTCGTTCGCCGAGCGTGCCAAACAGGGTCCGATCCGCACCATCGTCGCTTCCGCTGATGCCGAGATGGGCCGCAAGCGCGTCGCCGTGACGCAGCTGATCGCCGCCTACCGCAATATCGGCCTGCGCTGGGCCGATCTCGATCCGCTCAAGCGTCAGGAGCGCCCGGACGTGCCCGATCTCGATCCGGCGTTCTATGGTTTCTCCGATGCCGATCTCGACATCGTCTTCAACACGAACAACACGTATTTCGGCAAGGATTCGATGAGCCTGCGCGAGCTGCTCACCAACCTGCGCGAGACATATTCGAGCAACATCGGCGCCGAGTTCATGTACATCAGCGACCAGACGCAGAAGCGCTGGTGGCAGGAGCGGCTCGAAAGCAGCCGGACCAAGCCGGTGTTCAGCACCGAGAAGAAAAAGCATATCCTGGAACGCCTGACGGCCGCCGAAGGCCTCGAGCGTTTCCTCCATACCAAGTACGTCGGCCAGAAGCGCTTCTCGCTGGAAGGTGGCGAGAGCTTCATTGCTGCCATGGACGAACTGATCCAGCATGGCGGCGTCAAGGGCGTGCAGGAAATCATCATCGGCATGGCCCACCGTGGCCGCCTGAACGTGCTGGTCAATACGCTCGGGAAGATGCCTGCTGACCTGTTCGCCGAATTCGAAGGCAAGCACGTCGATGACCTGCCGGCGGGCGACGTGAAGTACCACAAGGGCTTCTCGAGCGATGTCACTACCGCGGGCGGTCCGGTCCACCTGTCGCTGGCATTCAACCCGTCCCACCTCGAAATCGTCAACCCGGTGGTCGAAGGTTCCGTCAAGGCCCGCCAGGAGCGCCGCGACGACGCCCTGGGTACGCAGGTGCTGCCGGTGCTGGTGCACGGTGACGCCGCATTCGCTGGCCAGGGCGTGGTCATGGAAACCCTGAACCTGGCGCAGACGCGTGGCTACGGTACCGGTGGTACCGTGCATATCGTCATCAACAATCAGATCGGCTTTACCACCTCCGATCCGCGTGACACCCGTTCGACGCTGTACTGTTCGGACGTGGTCAAGATGATCGAAGCCCCGGTCCTGCACGTGAACGGCGACGATCCGGAAGCCGTGGTGTTCGCCATGCAGCTGGCCGTGGACTATCGTACCGAGTTCCGCCAGGACGTGGTCGTCGACATCATCTGTTACCGCAAGCTGGGCCACAACGAGCAGGACACTCCGGCCGTCACCCAGCCGCTGATGTACAAGAAGATCGCCGCGCACCCGGGTACGCGCAAGCTGTATGCCGACAAGCTGGCGGCCCAGGGCGTGGTGGATGCCGCCTACGGTGACGAACTGGCCCAGGCATTCCGCAGCGCGCTGGACGCTGGCAAGCATACGGTCGATCCGGTGCTGTCGAACTACAAGAACAAGTTCTCGGTAGACTGGCTGCCGTTCCTCAACAAGAAATGGACCGACGCTGCCGACACTTCTGTGCCGGTGACGGAACTGAAGCGTCTCGCCGAGCGCATCACCACCATTCCGGAAGAACTCAAGGTACACCCGCTGGTCGAGCGCGTGATCAAGGATCGTGCCGCCATGGGCCGCGGCGAGCTGCCGCTCGACTGGGGTATGGGCGAGCACCTGGCGTTTGCTTCGCTGGTGGCATCCGGTTATCCGGTGCGTATCACCGGTCAGGACGCCGGTCGCGGTACTTTCACGCACCGCCATGCCGTGCTGCATGACCAGAAGCGCGAGCGCTGGGATGCCGGTACCTACGTGCCGCTGCAGAACGTGTCCGAGAATCAGGCACCGTTCACGGTGATCGACTCCGTGCTGTCGGAAGAGGCCGTGCTCGGTTTCGAATATGGCTACTCGACCGCCGAGCCGAATGCGCTGGTGATCTGGGAAGCCCAGTTCGGTGACTTCGTGAACGGCGCACAGGTCGTGATTGACCAGTTCATCTCCTCTGGCGAAGTCAAGTGGGGCCGCGCTTCGGGCCTGACACTGATGCTGCCGCACGGCTACGAAGGGCAGGGCCCAGAGCACAGCTCGGGTCGTATCGAGCGCTTCCTGCAGCTGAGCGCGGACAACAACATGCAGGTGGTGCAGCCGACTACGCCGGCGCAGATTTTCCATCTGCTGCGCCGCCAGATGATCCGCATGTTCCGTAAGCCGCTGATCATCTTCACGCCGAAGTCGCTGCTGCGTAACAAGGATGCGACCTCGCAGCTGAGCGAACTGGCCAAGGGCCATTTCGAAACCGTGATCGGCGAGCAGGAAGAGATCAACGCCGCCAAGGTCAAGCGTGTCATCGCCTGCTCGGGCAAGGTGTACTACGACCTCGTGAACGCTCGCCGCGAACGGGGCGACAACGATGTGGCGATCATCCGCGTGGAGCAGCTGTACCCGTTCCCGCACAAGGCAGCCGCTGCGGAACTGAAGAAGTATCCGAATGCCACCGAGATCGTCTGGTGCCAGGACGAGCCGCAGAACCAGGGTGCCTGGTTCTTCGTCCAGCACTACCTGATGGAGAACATGACCGAAGGCCAGAAGCTCGGCTATGCCGGCCGTGCTGCCTCCGCGTCACCGGCCGTCGGCTACTACGCCAAGCACGCCGAACAGCAAAAGCAGCTGCTCGATGCGGCCTTCTCCAAACTCAAGGGTTTCGTGCTGACCAAGTGATCGTTGCCGGGGCATGTGCAAGGCGCGCATGCCCCGTCGTAACCAGCCGACCCGAAATAACCGAATTCACGAAGGAATCTCTGAAATGGCAATCGTTGACGTCAAGGTCCCCCAATTGTCCGAATCCGTGGCCGAAGCCACGCTGCTCACCTGGAAGAAGAAGCCCGGCGAAGCCGTGGCAGTCGATGAAATCCTGATCGAAGTCGAGACCGACAAGGTCGTGCTCGAAGTGCCGGCCCCGTCGGCTGGCGTGCGGGCCGAGCTGGTGCGTAACGACGGCGATACCGTCGTCGCCGACGAAGTCATTGCACGTATCAACACCGACGCTTCGGCTGCTGTTGCAGCGCCGGCCGCGGCTGCACCGGCACCTGCTGCTGCACCTGCTGTGGCGACCGCCGCTGCTCCGGCCGCCGCTTCCGCTTCGGCCACGGCTATGCCATCGGCTGCCAAGCTGATGGCCGAGAACAACCTGTCGGCTGGCCAGGTGGCTGGCAGCGGCAAAGATGGCCGTATCACCAAGGGTGACGTGCTGGGAGCCGTCGCTTCGGGCGCCAAGGCTCCAGCCGCCGCTCCCGCAGCCCCGGCCGCTCGCCCGGCCCTTCAACAGGTCTCCGCACCGGTCGA